>NZ_JBHVOC010000017.1:0-219927 GCF_044142145.1 Streptomyces sp. BK79 | reverse complement strand
GGGGGGGGGGGGGGGGGGGGGGGGGGGGGGGGGGGGGGGGGCCGGGGCCGGGGGGTGTCCGTCCTCGGAACGGCGCGGAATCGGTCGGCCACAGAAGTGCTGTGTGTTGACGCGCCAACCGCTGCGGGCGGACACCCCCCGACCCGTCCCCTTCCCGCCGTACGCGGCTTCCCCCTAGCTGCGGGCAGTCGTGCCGCTGGGGCGGCACGGGTGGGCGCAGCGGCACCCCGTAGCGCCGGGCCGCGACACCCCACCCGCGCAACCCACGGCACCCCTGCCACGCCGGGCCGCGTCGCCCGCCCCGCGCTCGCCCGCACGCCGGGGCCTGTGCAGGGGCCCCGGCGGCCGTGGCGGTCAGGAGGTGAGGCGGGTGATGGCCTCGTCCACCGTTACTTCCTCGCGCTCGCCCGTGCGGCGGTCCTTCAGCTCGACCACGCCCTCGGCGGAGCGGCGGCCGGCGACCAGGATCTGGGGTACGCCGATGAGTTCGGCGTCCGTGAACTTGACGCCCGGGGAGACGCCGGCGCGGTCGTCCACCAGGACGCGGACGCCGGCGGCGGCCAGCTTGTCGGAGACCTCCAGGGCCAGCTCGGTCTGGAGGGCCTTGCCCGCGGCGACGACGTGGACGTCGGCCGGGGCGACCTCCTTGGACCAGACGAGGCCCTTCTCGTCGGCGTGCTGCTCGGCGAGGGCGGCCACCGCGCGGGAGACGCCGATGCCGTACGAACCCATGGTGACGCGGGCCGGCTTGCCGTTCTGGCCGAGGACGTCGAGCTTGAGGGCGTCGGCGTACTTGCGGCCGAGCTGGAAGATGTGGCCGATCTCGATGGCGCGGTCCAGCTTGAGACCGGTGCCGCAGTTCGGGCAGGGGTCGCCCTCCCGGACGACGACCACGTCCACGTACGCGTCGACCTCGAAGTCGCGGCCGGCGACGACGTTCTTGGCGTGCGTGTGCTCCTTGTTGGCGCCGGTGATCCAGGCGGTGCCGGGGGCCACGCGGGGATCGGCGATGTACTTGACCTTCTCGCCCAGGCCCTGGGGTCCGACGTAGCCGCGGACCAGATCGGGGCGGCCGACGAAGTCCTCGGCGGTGACCAGTTCGACGGCGGCGGGGGCGAAGTGGGCCTCGACCTTGTCCAGGTCGACCTCGCGGTCGCCGGGGACGCCCACGGCGACGATCTCGCCGTCCACCTTGACGAGGAGGTTCTTGAGGGTGGCGGAGGCCGGGACGCCGAGGGAGGCGGCCAGGGTCTCGATGGTGGGGGTGTCGGGGGTGGGGATGTCCTCGGCGGCCGGTGCGCCGGTCGCGTCCACCGGCGTCAGCGCGTAGGTGATCGCCTCCGTGTTGGCGGCGAAGTCGCAGTTCGGGCAGTCCGCGAAGGTGTCCTCGCCGGCCTCGGCGGGGGCCAGGAACTCCTCGGACTTGGAGCCGCCCATCGCGCCGGCCGTCGCGGCGCAGATGCGGT
Source organism: Streptomyces sp. BK79 (assembly GCF_044142145.1). Taxonomy (NCBI): domain Bacteria; kingdom Bacillati; phylum Actinomycetota; class Actinomycetes; order Kitasatosporales; family Streptomycetaceae; genus Streptomyces; species Streptomyces sp. BK79. The sequence continues at coordinate 218,461 of NZ_JBHVOC010000017.1, read as the reverse complement.
AGTCGAGGCCCAGGCGCTCGAAGATGCGCTGGTAGGCGGCGCGGTGCAGGGCGTAGGACTCGGCGAGGCCCTCGTCGGCGACGTCGAAGGAGTAGGAGTCCTTCATCAGGAACTCGCGGCCGCGCAGGATGCCGGCCCGGGGGCGGGCCTCGTCGCGGTACTTGTTCTGGATCTGGTAGAGGATGACCGGCAGGTCCTTGTAGGACGATGCCTGGTCCTTGACGAGGAGGGTGAAGATCTCCTCGTGGGTGGGGCCGAGGAGGTAGTCGCCGCCCTTGCGGTCCTGGAGGCGGAAGAGTTCGGGGCCGTACTCGTCCCAGCGGCCCGTCGCCTCGTACGGCTCGCGCGGCAGCAGGGCGGGGAGCTGGACCTCCTGGGCGCCGATGGCGTCCATCTCCTCGCGGACGATGCGCTCGATGTTGCCGAGGACCTTCTTGCCGAGCGGCAGCCAGCTCCAGAGGCCGGCGGCGGTGCGGCGCACGTAGCCGGCGCGGACCAGCAGCTTGTGGCTGAGGACCTCGGCGTCCGCCGGGTCGTCGCGCAGCGTCTTCGCCATCAACTTCGACATGCGCTGGACCGGTGCGTTGGCCATGGTTCTCGTGTCTCCTGCTGCGTAAGGGTGGTGCTAGGAGGTTAGCCGGGTCGTCCGGCGGGGTGGAAATCGGTTAACGACCGGCCGGTGGCCTGTGCAGGGGCAGCGTGGCGCCCATCACCGCGTACGGCTTGGGGGCGCTGGGGAAGACGACCCGGAGGGCGAGGTCCCGGTAGCCGAGGGAGCGGTAGAGGCCGCGGGCGGGGCTCTCGGTGTCGATCGCGGAGAGGATCGAGCGGGGCTCGGCGGCGGCGTCGGTGATCGTGGTGATCAGGGAGCGGCCCAGTCCGCGGTGCTGGTGGGCCGGGTGGACGTGGAGCTCGGTGATGACGAAGGAGTCGTCGAGCCAGGCGTCGTTGCCCTGGGCGCGGAGGTAGGGCTCGACGACGGTGGACCACCAGTGGGCCCGGTCGTTGGGCATGCCGTACACGAAGCCGACGAGGTCGCCGCCGACGGTGGCGCCGAGGGCGCGGGCGCCGGGGTGGGTCATGTGGCGGAGGACGATCTGCCGGCGGACCGCCACCTCGTCGGGGCCGAGTCCGAACGCGACGGCTTGGACGGCCAGGGCCTCGTCCACGCGGGAGGAGAGGTCCAGGGGGCCGATCACGACGTCCATGGACGGGAGCCTACAGGGGGGTGCTCGTCGACATCCGGGTGCGGTGATCTCCGGGTGCCGGTGGTTTTCCGGTGAGGTGCGGTGATTCCCGGGTGCGGGTGGTTCACGGGTGCGGGTGGGTGGGGCCGGAGGGCTTGGTGTCAGAAGAGCACGCTCATGAAGGCGCCGACCTCCTGGAAGCCGACGCGGTGGTACGTCCGCCGGGCCGCCGTGTTGAAGTCGTTGACGTAGAGGCTCGCCACGGGGGCGACGTCCGTGAGGGCGTAGCGCAGGACGGCCGCCATTCCGGGTGCCGCGAGGCCCCTGCCCCGGTGCTCGGGGGCCACCCAGACGCCCTGGATCTGGCAGGCGCGGTCGGTGGCGGCGCCGATCTCGGCCTTGAAGACGACCCGGCCGTCGGCGTCGAAGCGGGCGAAGGAGCGGCCGGAGCCGACGAGTTCGGCGACCCGCGCCTGGTAGAGCAGGCCGCCGTCGCCGGCCAGCGGGGAGATGCCGACCTCCTCGGTGAACATCGCCACGCAGGCCGGCATGATCCGCTCCATCTCGTCCTTGCGGACCCGGCGGACGTAGGGGTCGGGGGCGATGTCGGCGGGGAGGTGGTCGGTGACCATGAGGGGCTGGCGGGTGCGGACCTCGCGGGCGGGGCCCCAGCCGGGTTCGAGCAGGCGCCACAGCTGGGCGGTGGTGTCGGCGGGGCCGACGATCGAGGAGCAGCGGCGGCCGGCCCGCCGGGCGCGGTCGGCGAAGGCGCGGACGGCGCGGGGGGTGGCGCAGATGGGGACCAGGTTGGCGCCCGCGTAGCACAGGGACGTCAGCATGCCGTCCTCGTACCAGCCCCACATCTCGCCGCCGAGGCGCCACGGATCGAGGCCGGCGATCCGCACCCGGGCGGTCACGAAGGCATTCGCTACCGGCTCGCGGTCCAGGACGGCGAGCGCGGCGTCCAGGTCGCTCGGTTCGAGCACGCGGGAGGTGGTCTGCGTCAACACGTGCGGGGGCCTCACCCTGAGATCTGCTGGTTCCCGCACTGTACCTGCCACGTATATGCCGCGCCGCCCCCCGGGGGCGACGCGGCACGGAGGGCGTGGGTCAGCCGGCGACGGCCACCGAGGGCTCGCCGGAGGCCACGCCGTCGGCCTCCATCTGCTCGGCGATCTTCATGGCCTCCTCGATGAGGGTCTCCACGATCTTGGACTCGGGGACGGTCTTGATGACCTCGCCCTTGACGAAGATCTGGCCCTTGCCGTTGCCGGAGGCGACGCCGAGGTCGGCCTCGCGGGCCTCGCCGGGGCCGTTGACGACGCAGCCCATGACGGCGACGCGCAGCGGGACCTCCATGCCCTCAAGACCGGCGGTGACTTCCTCGGCCAGCTTGTAGACGTCGACCTGGGCGCGGCCGCAGGACGGGCAGGAGACGATCTCCAGGCCGCGCTGGCGCAGGTTCAGGGACTCCAGGATCTGGATGCCGACCTTGATCTCCTCGACCGGCGGGGCGGAGAGGGAGACCCGGATGGTGTCGCCGATGCCCTGGGAGAGCAGGGCGCCGAAGGCGACGGCCGACTTGATGGTGCCCTGGAAGGCGGGGCCGGCCTCGGTCACGCCGAGGTGGAGGGGGTAGTCGCACTGGGCGGCGAGCTGCCGGTACGCCTCGACCATCACGACCGGGTCGTTGTGCTTGACGGAGATCTTGATGTCCCGGAAGTCGTGCTCCTCGAAGAGGGACGCCTCCCACAGGGCGGACTCCGCGAGCGCCTCGGGGGTCGCCTTGCCGTACTTCTGGAGCAGGCGGCGGTCCAGGGAGCCGGCGTTGACGCCGATGCGGATCGGGGTGCCGTGGTCCTTGGCGGCCTTGGCGATCTCCTTGACCTTGTCGTCGAACTGCTTGATGTTGCCCGGGTTGACCCGGACCGCCGCGCAGCCCGCCTCGATCGCGGCGAACACGTACTTCGGCTGGAAGTGGATGTCGGCGATCACCGGGATCTGCGACTTCTTCGCGATCACGGGCAGGGCGTCGGCGTCGTCCTGGGTGGGGCAGGCCACCCGCACGATCTGGCAGCCGGACGCCGTCAGCTCGGCGATCTGCTGGAGGGTGGCGCCGATGTCGGACGTACGGGTCGTGGTCATGGACTGCACGGACACGGGAGCGTCGCCGCCCACCGCCACGGTCCCGACCTGGATCTGCCGGCTCTTGCGGCGCTCCGCGAGCCTGGTCGGAACGTCCGGCATGCCGAGAGAAATCGCAGTCATCTGCTGTGCAACCCCAAGTCGTGGATCAAGGTCCGGTCCCGTTCAGCGGCGGGCTCCGGCATTCGAGATTACGGCACGGACATGAACGGCGGGCACACGGCGTACGGGAGATCCACCCTTTGGCGCCCATCTGCCGGGTGACCGGCGTGGAGCCCGAGCCGGGAGGACATGCTCCCGGGTCGGGCCTCTCGTCGGATCGTCATGATCGGCGGGATCGTACGGATCTCAGCTGATCCGTACCGGATTGACGACGTCCGCCACCAGGACGAGCAGCGTGAAGCAGACGAAGATGCCCGCCACCACGTAGGCCACCGGCATCAGCTTCGCCACGTCGAACGGGCCGGGGTCCGGGCGGCGCAGCACCTTGGCCGCGTTGCGGCGCAGCGACTCCCACAGGGCGCCCGCGATGTGGCCGCCGTCGAGCGGCAGCAGCGGGAGCATGTTGAACAGGAACAGGGAGAGGTTGAAGCCGGCCACCAGCATGACGAACATGGCGAGCTGCTGGGTGGGCGGGATGTCGAGGGTGGCGATCTCGCCGCCGACGCGGGCGGCGCCGACGACGCCCATCGGCGAATCGGCCTCGCGGGGTCCGTCGCCGAAGGCCGCGTCCCACAGGGCGGGGATCTTGGCGGGCAGGGCGGCGAGGGAGTCGACTGCGTCGCCGATCCGGTCGCCCATCCAGGTCACGGACTGGCCGAAGTCCTGTTTGACCACGCCGGTGGCGGCGCTGAAGCCGAGGAAGCCGGCGGTGACGTACTCGCCCTCGACGATCTGGCCGTTGGCGTCCTTCTTGGCGACCTTGTTGGTGGCGATGGTCGCCTGGAGGGTGACCTCCTGGCCGTCGCGCTCGACGACGACCGGGACCTGCTCGCCGGGGTTGGCGCGGATCAGGTCGGACAGCCTGTCCCAGTCGTCGGTCCGCACGCCGTCGAAGGAGAGGATCTTGTCGCCCGCCTTGAGACCGGCCGCGGCGGCCGGGGAGGCCGGGTCGGACTTGGCGCAGTCGTCGCGGTTCTCGCTCTGCGAGATGACGCACTGGGAGACGGAGCTGACGGTGGTGGTCTGCTGCGAGATGCCGAAGCCCATCAGGACGATGAGGAACAGCACCACCGCGAGGATCAGGTTCATGAACGGGCCCGCGAACATCACGATGACCCGTTTCCAGGGCTTGCGCGTGTAGAACATGCGCTTCTCGTCACCCGGCTGGAGCTCCTCGAAGGCGGCCGAGCGGGCGTCCTCGATCATGCCGCGCCAGGGCGAGGTGGAGCGGGCCTCCAGCTTGCCGTCGGCGCCGGGCGGGAACATGCCGATCATGCGGATGTAGCCGCCGAACGGGATGGCCTTGACGCCGTACTCGGTCTCGCCCCTCTTGCGCGAGAAGAGCGTCGGCCCGAAGCCGACCATGTACTGCGGCACCCGGATGCCGAACATCTTGGCCGTGGACAGGTGCCCCAGCTCGTGCCAGGCGATCGAGAACAGCAGGCCGACCGCGAAGAGGACTATGCCGAGGATGAACATCAGGGTCGTCATGCACGGGCCTCCGCCGTCTGTGCCGCCAGGTGCCGGGCCCGGGTCCGCGCCCAGGTCTCCGCTTCGAGGACGTCCGCGACGGTGAGCGAGGTTCCCGAACGGGGGGTGCCGTGTTCCTCGACCACCCGCGTGACGGTCTCCATGATCCCGAGATACGGCAGCGCGCCGGAGCGGAACGCCTCCACGCACTCCTCGTTGGCGGCATTGAACACCGCCGGGGCCGTGCCCGCGAGCTGTCCGACGTGCCGGGCCAGATTCACCGAGGGGAAGGCCTCGTCGTCGAGCGGGAAGAACTCCCAGGTCGAGGCCTTGCTCCAGTCGAAGGTGGGGGCGGCGTCGGGGACGCGTTCGGGCCAGCCGAGGCCGATGGCGATGGGCCCGCGCATGTCGGGGGGCGTCGCCTGGGCCAGTGTCGATCCGTCCGTGAACTCGACCATCGAGTGGACGTACGACTGCGGGTGCACGACCACCTCGATGCGGTCGAAGGGGATGTCGTAGAGGAGGTGGGCCTCGATCACCTCCAGGCCCTTGTTGACGAGGGTGGCGGAGTTGATCGTGATCACCGGACCCATGGCCCAGGTGGGGTGGGCGAGGGCGTCCTCGACGGTGACGGCCGCCAACTGCTCGCGGGTACGCCCCCGGAACGGGCCGCCGGACGCGGTGACGACCAGCTTGCGCACGTCGGCGCGGGTGCCGGCGGCCAGGGCCTGGAAGAGGGCGGCGTGCTCGGAGTCGACCGGGATGATCTGCCCCGGCTTGGCGAGGGCCTTGACCAGCGGGCCGCCGACGATGAGCGATTCCTTGTTGGCCAGCGCGAGGGTGCGGCCCGCCTCCAGGGCGGCCAGGGTTGGGGCGAGCCCGATGGAGCCGGTGATGCCGTTGAGGACGGTGTGGCAGTCGGAGGCGGCGACCTGGGTGGCCGCGTCCGGTCCGGCGAGGATCTCGGGGAGCGGCTCGCCGCTGCCGTACTGGGCCCGCAGGGCTTCCCGCAGCGCCGGCACGACGTCCTCGCGGGCGACGGCGACGGTCCGCGCCTTCAGCCGGTACGCCTGCTCGGCGAGGAGGGCGACCCGGCCGCCGTTGGCGGACAGGGCGGTGACCCGGAAGCGGTCCGGGTTGCGCAGCACGAGGTCGATGGCCTGGGTCCCGATCGACCCGGTGGACCCGAGGATCACCACGTCCTTCGGGCCGTCGCCCGCCACCGGGTCGTACACGAGGTGGGGGTCGGCGAGTGGGGCTGGACTGTCGCTCATCCCCCCATTGTGGCCGCAACGGCCCCCCGGGAGGACAGCGCGTCCCTCGCACGGGTGTCGTACGAGGGCAGGACGCCACCGAGCTGGCCCTTCACATTGGGCGCGGTCACTCAGTCATCGGCGACCAATTCGGCAAGCGGTACGTCGATGACGTACTCGATGCGCAGCAGGTCATCGAGGTTCATGTCATCGGCGCCCTGCTCGACCTACTCGATCCTCCCGCCGCCGAGCCCGGCCCTTTCGCCAAGTTCATCCTGGCTGAAGCCAAGGGCCTCACGATGAACGCGAACGCGCCTTCCGATCAGGCGCAGCAAGCGGGTCACCTCGTCAGGCGGCGGATTGGACTGCATGGGATGACTCTACGCGTCCACCTCGGCGCCGCAGCGGCGACGCCGAGGCACACGGCGTCAGCCGATGGCGCGGCGGACGTTCTCCTTCGTGCTGGCGCCCGGGGTCGCGTCCGCGATCCACGGGCCGTCGCCGGACGGGTCCACGATGCCCTGCTCCAGCCACTCGTAGGCGCCGCCCAGGACGCCCTTGACGACCTTGCGGTCGAGGTCGTCGGTGTTGGTCCACAGGCGGCCGAAGAGTTCCTCGACGCGGATGCGGGCCTGGCGGCAGAAGGCGTCGGCGAGCTGGTAGGCCTCGCGGCCGTGGTCGCCCTCGGCGCGCAGGTGCTCGGCGCGTACGCAGGCGGCGCTCATCGCGAAGAGTTCCGCGCCGATGTCGACGATCCGGCCGAGGAAGCCCTGCTTGGTCTCCATCCGGCCCTGCCAGCGGGACATGGCGTAGAAGGTGGAGCGGGCGAGCTTGCGGGCGGTGCGCTCGACGTAGCGCAGGTGTCCGGAGAGGTCCCGGTGGCCGGGCGGGTGGAAGTCGGCGTACGAGCGCGGGAGCTGGCCCGGTCCGGCGACGAGCTTCGGCAGCCACTTCGCGTAGAACACGCCCGCCTGGGCGCCCGCCCTCGCCTTGTCGGAGAGGGTCTTGTCCGGGTCGATCAGGTCACCGGCGACCGAGAGGTGGGCGTCGACGGCCTCGCGCGCGATCAGCAGGTGCATGATCTCGGTGGAGCCCTCGAAGATCCGGTTGATGCGCAGGTCGCGCAGGATCTGCTCGGCCGGCACGGCTCGTTCGCCGCGGGCTTCGAGGGAGGCCGCGGTCTCGAAGCCCCGGCCGCCGCGGATCTGGACCAGCTCGTCGGCCATCAGGCAGGCCATCTCGGAGCCGTACAGCTTGGCGAGGGCGGCCTCGATGCGGATGTCGTTGCGGTCCTCGTCGGCCATCTGGGAGGAGAGGTCCAGGACGGCTTCGAGGGCGAAGGTCGTCGCCGCGATGAAGGAGATCTTGGAGCCGACCGCCTCGTGCAGCGCGACCGGCTTGCCCCACTGCTCACGCGCCGCCGACCACTCGCGGGCGATCTTCAGGCACCACTTGCCGGCGCCGACGCACATGGCGGGCAGGGAGAGGCGGCCGGTGTTGAGGGTGGTGAGGGCGATCTTGAGGCCGGCGCCCTCGGGACCGATGCGGTTGGCGGCCGGCACGCGGACCCGGTGGAAGCGGGTGACGCCGTTCTCCAGGCCGCGCAGGCCCATGAAGGCGTTGCGGTTCTCGACCGTGACGCCCTCGGAGGCGGCCTCGACGACGAAGGCGGTGATGCCGCCCTTGCCGCCCGTCCCGTCCTCGGACTTCGGGACGCGGGCCATGACGACGAGCAGGTCGGCGACGACGCCGTTGGTCGTCCACAGCTTCACCCCGTCGAGGACGTAGTCGTCCCCGTCCCGGACGGCGGTGGTCGCCAGGCGGGCCGGGTCGGAGCCGACGTCCGGCTCGGTCAGCAGGAACGCCGAGATGTCGGTGCGGGCGCAGCGCGGCAGGAACGTGTCCTTCTGCTCCTGGGTGCCGAACATCTTCAACGGCTGCGGCACACCGATCGACTGGTGGGCGGAGAGCAGCGCGCCGATCGCGGGGTTCGCGGAGCCGACCAGGGCGAGGGCCTTGTTGTAGTAGACCTGGGTGAGGCCGAGGCCGCCGTACTTGGTGTCGATCTTCATGCCGAAGGCGCCCAGCTCCTTCAGCCCGGTGATCACGTCGTCCGGGATGCGGGCGTCGCGTTCGATCACCGCCCCGTCGATCTTCGTCTCGCAGAAGTCGCGCAGCTTGGCGAGGAACTCCTCGCCGCGCTGGGCGTCCTCGTCGGCCGGGAGCGGGTGGGGATGGATGAGGTCGAGGCGGAAGCGGCCGAGGAAGAGCTCCTTGGCGAAGCTCGGCTTGCGCCAGTCCTGTTCCCGGGCCGCCTCCGCGACCTGACGGGCCTCACGTTCGGTGACGGTGGGTCGGGAGGAGGGGGTGGTGGGGGCGGACATGAGGCTCACCTCGCCGCGAATCGGCATCGGGGGACCGTACGCCCGTGGAGGTCGTCCCGGTTCGTCGGGAGCGAACTCGCGGACGTACGTTACTAGTCGGTGCTACCCGATCGTATGTACCCGATCCCGGACGGGCCCACCACCCCTCGTGCGGCCGTTCGGCCGATGCGCGCGGGGGAGAATGGAGGGCGATCGGCAGGAGAAGTCGAGGGAAAGAAAGCCGTCGAAGCGCTTCGACGGACTATGGACACCCACCCCCGCCGGGGTTACTGTCGGACCACCCTCACCCGCTGTCGCCCACCCCGCGCGCTGTCGAAGCGCTTCACACGCCTGGAGAGCCGGATGGTCACCCTCGCCGAGGTCGCCCAGCACGCAGGAGTATCGGCGAGCACGGTGAGCTATGTCCTCAGCGGCAAGCGGTCCATCTCCACCACCACCCGGCAGCGGGTCGAGGAGAGCATCAGGAAGCTCGGCTACCACCCGAACGCCGGCGCCCGCGCCCTGGCCAGCAGCAGGTCGAACATCATCGCGCTGATGGTCCCGCTGCGTACGGACATGTACGTGCCGGTGATGATGGAGATCGCCGTCGCGGTCGCCACCACCGCGCGCACCCACGGGTACGACATCCTGCTGCTCACCGGCGAGGAGGGTCCCGACGCGGTGCGCCGGGTCACCGGCAGCGGGCTCGCCGACGCCATGATCCTCATGGACGTTGAGCTGGACGACGAACGCCTCCCCCTGCTGCGCGGCACCGACCAGCCGTCCGTGCTGATCGGGCTGCCCGCCGACACCGCCGGGCTCACCTGCGTCGACCTCGACTTCCGGGCGACCGGTGCGCTGTGCGTGGAGCACCTGGCGAAACTGGGGCACCGCGACATCGCCGTCATCGGCGAGGCTCCCGCGGTCTACGAGCGGCACACCGGCTTCGCCGAGCGCACCCTCGACGGGCTGCACACGCGCGCGCGGGAGCTGGGCCTGCGGCTGCTGCACCGCCCCTGCGAGGGCGGGTACGACGCGATGGCCGCGACCCTGGCCCGCGTCTTCGACGAACGCCCGGACACCACGGGGTTCGTCGTCCAGAACGAGTCGGCGGTCGAGCCGCTGCTCGCCCTGCTGCGCCAGCAGGGCCGGGCCGTGCCCGAGGACGTGTCGGTGGTCGCCGTCTGCCCCGAGCAGGTCGCCACGCAGGCGTCGGTGCGGCTCACGTCGGTCGCCGTGCCCGCGCAGGAGATGGGCCGGCGGGCCGTGGAGCAGCTGATCGCCAAGCTCGACGGGCGCGGCAGCGACGAGGTCGTGCTGCTCGCTCCGGAGCTGACGGTCCGGGCCAGCACGGGACCGGCGCCCGTCCGCCCGTAGGGCTTCCCCGGCCGGCGCCGGCACGGGCGGTTCGACCGGATGGGCCTGCTCGTGGACCTGGTCCAACGCCGAGGGGCCGGTCCCGGGCGGGGCCGGCCCCTCGGCCGCCGTGCCGTGGGTCAGCCGCCGCTGACCGTGAGGTTGTTGGTGCGGAAGTCCAGCCCGCCGGACGACGAGGTGATCTCGTAGCCGAACTGCACGTCGCCGATGGTCTCGTTGCCCATCCAGCCCTTGGTGTCCTTGATCCACTTCAGGACCGGGAGGATGTCGACGGTGCCGGCGTTCGAGTCCGAGGTGCGCAGGAACGAGAAGACCTCGTTGGCCCCGTTGTCGCCCTTGTAGACGTTCCAGGTGTGTCCGCCGAGGCTGACGGTCCCCTGGGCGGTGCCGAGCGGGCCGACGGCGCCGTGGTGGTTGACCCAGAGCATGATCTCGTAGTCGTAGTCCGTGTCCCAGATGTCGTACGACGTGTTGTACGCGCCGGACGACGGGACGGTGACGTTGTAGCTGCTGGTGAGCGAGCCGATCGAGGTGATGGGCTTGTTGATCACCTTCTTGGCGTTCGGGTAGGACTTGATGCCGCCGGTGTTCGGGTGGTTCGCCCAGACGCCCCAGTTCGTGCCGGAGTTGGCCCAGACGCACTGGCTGCCGGCGCCGGAGCCCCAGATGTTGTTGTAGAGGGTGTAGCCGTTGAGGCTGGTGTTGCCCCACTGGTCGCACGAGTTCCAGACGGCGGCCTGGGCGGGGGCGGAGGCGAGGCCGATGGTGGCGCCGAGGGCGAGGGCCGGGGCCAGCAGGGCGGTCAGGGCGTTGCGGGTGCGTGGTGCCATGGCGTTTCCTTCCATGGGTGGGGGGATGGGCGGTGCCGCTACCGCGTCTTGACGCTGATGACGCGGTCCTCTCCGGCGACGAGGTCGAGGGCCTCGGCACCTGAGAGGGTCCGGAGTTCGACGCGGTGCGTGCGGGCGGGGCGCAGGACGACCGTCGCGTCGCCGTCGGCCGTCCAGGTGAGGTCGGCTTCCGCGCCGAAGCGGGTGCGTACGCCCTTGAGTTCGCCCGCCGGGCAGGACGCGGGGAGCGCCGGCAGCAGGACCAGCCGGTCGGGGGTGGACTGCACCAGCATCTCGATGAGCACGGCCGGCAGGGCGTGCGCGGCGTCCGCGTTGTACACGTCGCGGTGGGGGTAGTGGGCGCTCATGAGGGAGGCGTGGAAGTAGTCGCCGTCGAGGACCCGGCCGAGGGCGTGGGCGACGCGGGCGCCGTCCCGGAGCCGGGCGGCGACCAGGGCGTGGTGCAGGTGGCCGTGGGCCGAGTCGTTCTCGGCGCCGCGCAGTTCGAGCGCGCGGTGGGCGGCCTCGGCGAGGGCGGGGGTGTCGTAGGGGTTGATCTCGTCGAGCGGCCAGACGCCGTAGAGGTGGCTGAGGTGGCGGTGGTCGTAGGTGTCCGCCAGGCCGGGGCGGGCCCATTCGGCGAGGGCGCCGTCGGCGTTGACCCGGTGCGGTGGGAGGCGGTCGGCGAGGGCGCGCCAGCGCTCGGCGTGCTCCGGGTGCCGGTCGGCGGCGGCCAGCAGGGCGTGCCGGGCGGCGGAGAGGTCCATCGCCGCGTCGATGGTGCCCCAGCCGGCGTTCGCGGGCCGGTTCTCGGGTGAGTAGGAGGGGACGACGACCACGTGGCCGGCGGCGTCGGTCCGGTCGAGGAAGTCCTCGTAGAACAGGGCGGTCTCGGCGAGCGCGGCGGTGGTGCGCGGGTCGTGCGTGCCGTACGTCTCGTCGTGGTCGAGGAGGGGCTTGAGCAGCCAGTCGGCGCCCGCCGTCCACAGGTGGAGGGGGTACTCGCGGCTGAAGTGGTAGGTGTGCCCGCTCTCGCCGTCGGTGTGCGAGGGCGCGACCACGCCCCGGGCGCCGAAGATCGCGCGGGCGTTGTCCCGCCAGTCGGGCAGCTGCCCGTGGACCAGGGCGGCGTGGGCCTCGGTGACCTCGGGGAGGGCGGCGCTCGCGGCGGAGGCGGTCTGGAGGTTGAGGTTGGCGTTGGTGGTGAAGGCGCCGGACCAGGCCGTGTTCCAGTCGCCGGTCCACAGGCCGGTCAGCCGGGGCGGGAGCAGGCCGCTGGCGGAGAGCAGGTGGTAGCGGCCGGCGGCGAAGAGGCGTTCCAGCAGGGCCGGGCCGCCGGGGCGTGCCAGCAGGGCCGAGCCGGGCAGGGCGCGTTCGGCGGGGTCGGCGGCGAGGTCGAGGGTGACCCGGTCGTAGGCGGTGCGGTGCAGGGCGAGGTGGCGGGCGAGGAGGCCGTCGTACGACGTGCCGTCCGCGAGGTCGCGCAGGGCGCGGCCCTCGGCGGCCACGTCCAGCTCGCCGGTGTGCCGGCGCACCCGGGTCAGGAGCAGTACCTCGGTGGCGCCCTCGACGAGGAGGCCGGGCGGGACCAGCTTCGTGGTGCCGCCGGTGACGGCGACCCGGGTCACGCCGGTGTAGGCCAGGTCGCTGCCGGGGTGGCGGACGCGCAGGCTGAGCTGGGCGCCGTCGGGGGTGAGGACGGCGCCGTGGCCGATGCCGAGGCCGGCGGGGGCGCCGGGGAGGCGGGGGTCGAGGGACAGGTCGAGGGTGAGGTGCGGGGCGGTGACGCGCTGGACGATCACGTCGTCGGCGCGGGAGACGAAGACGCGGCTGGTCCAGGGCGCGCGGGTGGCGGTGGTCTCGCCGGTGGTGAAGTCGACGGAGCGCCGGTAGGGGGCGCGGGTGTCGCCGGGGGGCCGGTTCAGGCGGAGCTGGAAGGCCGGGTGGAAGGGGCGGACCCAGCGCAGCGGGCGGCCGTCGGTGAAGTCCTCGGCGGCGGTGGTGTCCCCGGCCAGCAGGCGGTCCTTGAGGGCGGGCAGGGCGGCGGCGAGCCGGGGCGGGCGGCGGTGGGTGTCGTCGCCGTCCGGGCGGACGAGGGTGTGGTGGGTGACCACGACCCGGTCGGCGTCCGGGTCGCCGTACACGAGGACGCCATGGTGGCCGTTGCCGCTGAGGAAGGCGTCCTCCCAGCGGGCGGCGGGCTCTGGTTCCCAGGTGCCGTGGACGGGGCGGTCGGTCATCGGGCCAGCACCGCCGCGCCGTAGCGGCCGAGGGTGACGCGGTCGGTGACGCTGTCGCCGGTCAGCAGGTCGCGGTGGGTGCCGGGGACGTCGACGGTGACCGGCTCGCGGCCGTGGTGGAGGAGGAACAGCAGGTCGCCGCGGCGTACGGCCTCCACGTCCGCGGGGAGCCCGTCGAGGGCCGGGCGGACGCCCGCCTCGGCGGCGACGCGGGCGAGCAGGTCGCGCAGGTCGTCCGGCTCCGGGAGGGTCGACAGGTACCAGGCGCCGCCCTTGCGCAGGACGGCCGGGAGACCGTCCAGCTCGCCGCCCTTGTAGGGGATCGTCTCGGTCGCGGTGCCGTCGGCTTCGATCTCCTCCGACCAGAGGGTGCCCCGGAAGCCGTCGCAGGCGGCCGTCTCGTCCGCCTGAAGGGGCCACCACTCGTGCAGGGTGCGGATGCCGAACAGGGCGCGCAGCCGGGCGTCCATGCCGCCGGGCCTGATCCGGTCGTCGGGATCGGCGACGCCGGTGAGGAATCCGCAGACCAGGCTGGAGCCCCGGCGGACGTGGGCGAGGAGGTTGTCGACCGCCGCGTCCGTGAGGGCGTAGAGCTGGGGCACGACGACCACCTTGTACGGGGTGAGGTCGTGCTCCGGGTGGGCGAAGTCGGCGGTGAGGTGGGCCTCCCCCAGGGCGCGGTGCCAGGCGTGCAGGACGTCGGCGTAGTCGACGCGGGCGGAGGGGCGGGCGTCCTGGGCGCCGGCCCACCAGGAGTGCCAGTCGTGCAGGACGGCGACGTCGGCCCGGACGCGGGTGCCGACCACGTGCGGGCCGAGTTTCGCGAGGTCGGCGCCGAGCCGCTTGATCTCCTGGTAGGTGCGGCCCTCCTCCCCCGCGTGGCCGACCATCCCGGAGTGGAACTTCTCCGCGCCCTGGCGGGACTGGCGCCACTGGAAGTGGCAGACGGCGTCGGCGCCCCGGGCCACGGCCTGCAGGGACCACAGGCGGTTGAGGCCGCGCGGCTTGGGGTGGTTCACGCCCCGCCAGTTGACCGGGCCCGGCGCCTGCTCCATGAGCATCCACGGGCCGCGTGCCTGGGAGCGGGTCATGTCCTGGACCAGGGCGCCGTGCCGGGCGGCCAGGGGGTCGCGCGGGTCGGGGTAGAGGTCGACGGAGACCACGTCCTCCTCCTCGGCCCAGCGCCAGGCGTCCACGCCGGACCACAGCGGCATGAAGTTGGTGGTGACCGGGAGGTGCGGGGTGTGGCGGCGGACGATGTCGCGTTCGGCGACGAAGCACTCCAGGAGCATGTCGGAGGTGAAGCGCCGGAAGTCCAGCACCTGGGCGGGGTTCTTCAGGTAGTGGGTGCGGCGGGCCGGCAGGATCTCCGCCCAGTCGCCGTAGCCCTGGCTCCAGAAGGCGGTGCCCCAGGCGGTGTTGAGCGCGTCGAGGGTGCCGTACCGGTCCTGGAGCCAGCGGCGGAAGCGGGCGGCGGCCTCGTCGCCGTGGTCGTAGGTGCAGTACTCGTTGTTGATGTGCCACAGGGTGAGGGCGGGGTGGCCGGCGTAGCGCGCGGCCAGGGCCTCGGTGATGGCGGCGGCGTGCCGGCGGTAGGTGGCGCTGGAGTGCGAGAAGTGCTGCCGGCCGCCCCACCACTCGGTGCGGCCGTCCTCGTCGCGGGGCAGCGTGTCCGGGTGGAGGTGCCCGAGCCAGGGCGGGGGCGAGGAGGTGGGGGTGGCGAGGACGACGCCGATGCCGCCGTCGTGCAGCAGGTCCATCAGGCGGTCCAGCCAGCCGAAGTCGTGCACGCCGGGGCGGGGTTCGAGCTTGGACCAGGAGAAGACGCCGACGGTGACGGTGTTGACGCCGGCGGCCCTCATCAGGCGTACGTCCTCGGGCCAGGTCTCCTCGGGCCACTGCTCTGGGTTGTAGTCGCCGCCGAAGAGGACGCGGTCGCGGGTCACGTCCGCGAGGTGCGGCATCAGCCCTTCACCGCCCCGGTGAGCATGCCCTTCTTGAAGTGGCGCTGGACGAAGGGGGACAGCACGGCCACCGGCAGCAGGGCCATGACCATGACGGCCATCTGCACGGCGAGTCCGGACAGTTCACCGGTCTTGATGGCCTGGCCGAGGCCGACCGGCGCCTCCTGCTTCTGCACGAGCTGGATCATGACGTTCTGGAGGGGCAGCATGTCCTGGTCGTTCAGGTAGAGGGAGGCGTTGAACCAGGCACTCCAGTAGCCGACGGCGTAGAACAGCGTGATCACCGCGACGACCGCGCGGGACAGCGGCAGGACGATCCGCCACAGGATGCGCAGGTCCCCGGCGCCGTCGATGCGGGCGCTGTCGATGAGTTCCTGCGAGATGCCCATGAAGAAGCCACGCAGGACGAGGATGTTGAAGACGCTGATGGCGCTGGGCAGGATCAGCGCGAGGTAGCTGTCGGTGAGGCCCAGGGACTGCACCAGCAGGTAGGTGGGGATGAGGCCGGCGCTGAAGAACATCGTGGCGAGCAGCAGCATGAGGATCCAGCGGTGGCCGAGCGAGCCGCTGCGGGACAGTCCGTAGGCGCACAGCACGGACACCGCCATCGAGAACAGGGTGCCGACGACGGTGACGCCGATGCTGACGAGGGCGGCGCGGGTGACCTGGCCGCCGCTGAGCAGCTCCTGGTAGGCGACGAAGGTGATGTCCGTCGGGATCATCACCAGGCCGCCGGCCTCGTCGATGGCCTTGCGCGAGGAGAGGCTGGTGACGAGGACGATCCACAGCGGGAACAGGATCGCCAGGCAGGCCAGGAGCAGCACCAGTCCCTTGCCGGCGATTCCGGCGCGGCTGGGCTTCTCCTCCCACACCGGCCGGGGCGGGGCCGCCCACCGGCCGGGTGTGCGCGCTGGTTTGTCGATGACGGCGGTCATTTCTTGTACACCCCCTGCTCGCCCATGAGGTGGGCCACCTTGTTCGCGATGAGGACCAGGCCGAGGCTGATGACGCCCTTGACGAGCCCCGCGGCGGCGGCGTAGCCGAAGTCCTGGTTGCGGACGCCGTTCCACCACACGAAGGTGTCGAGGACCTCCGCGGCGCCCGGTCCGACGGCGTCGCGTTGCAGCAGGATCTGCTCGAAGCCGACCGTGAGGGCGTCGCCGACGCGCAGCACGAGCAGCAGGGCGATGACGGGACGCAGCGCGGGCAGCGTGACGTGCCACATGCGGCGCCAGCGGTTCGCGCCGTCCATCGCGGCGGCCTCGTACAGGTCCGGGCTGACCGAGGCGAGCGCGGCGAGGAAGACGATGATCCCCCAGCCGGCGTCCTTCCACACGCTCTGCGCGGTGACCAGGAACTTGAAGGTCTCCGGGTCGGTCATGAGGCTGAGCCCGTCGTACCCGTGGTCGCGCAGCAGCTGGGAGAGGAGTCCCGCCCCGCCGAACAGCTGCTGGAAGACGGCGATGACCAGCACCCACGAGAAGAAGTGCGGCAGGTAGAGGATGGCCTGCGAGATCGCCCGCACCCGGGGCCGGACCACGCTGTTGATGAGCAGCGCGAGCAGGATGGGGACCGGGAAGTACAGGACGAGCTGGAGGACGAACAGCAGCAGCGTGTTCCGTACGGAGTTCCAGAACGCGGAGTCCTCGAAGATCCGCTGGAAGTTCTCCAGCCCCACCCACGGGCTGTTCAGGATGGAGACGATCCCGTTGTCGCTGATGTAGGGGTCGTACTCCTGGAAGGCGACGACGTTGCCGAGGATCGGTACGTAGTTGAAGAGCAGCACCAGCAGCACGGCCGGCAGTGTCATCAGCAGCAGGACGCGGTCACGCCGGAACCTCAGCCTGAGGCCCGGACCTGCTGGGTGCGGCTTCCCCTTCCGAGGGCCGGTGGCGTCGTCGGGCGCCGCCGGGGTGTTCTTCGTCGCGTCGGCCTCGGTAGCGGACCGAGGCACCGTGCTGTGGGACACGGCGGTTCTCCTTGCCTCGGTACCGGTCAGCCCGCCGCCGTGCCGTTCTCGTCGAGAAGCTTCTTGTACCAGTCGCGCAGCTTGTCGCCGCCCTTGCTCCGCCAGTCGGAGACGGCCTGCTGCATGTCACCGATCTTCTTGCGGCCGCGGACGACGTCGTCCTCCAACTGCTCGAAGTCGTTGGACAGGTTGGTGTAGCGGGCGGGTTCGGTGACCTGCATGCCGTAGAAGGCGGGCTTCTTCGTGAAGGCGCCCATCCGCTGCTGCCACTCCACCTGCCCCTTGGCGACCTCGGGGAAGTCGGGGTGGGCGATGGTCGCGGCGGGGCTCGCCACCATCACGTAGGCGTTCATCACGTCGATGTTGCCCTGGTCGGTCTTGGTGGGCACGCCGTCCTTGACGGTGTAGTGGGTGCCCTCGACGCCGTAGTTGGTCGCCATGTACTCCTTGGTGCCGTACGGCGCGGCGGTGACGTTGGCGACGGCAAGCACGTCGCGGATCACGGCCTCGGACGCCTTCTTGTTGACGAAGGCGAAGATGCTCGCCGGGTTCTGCGCCCACAGCGTGGGTTCACCGCCGTCGTGCCCGAAGAAGTCCATGCCCCAGATCTCGAACTCGGGGTTCTGGACGGCCTGTTCGGCGGTGCGGCTCCACCACTGGGAGATGTCCTGGTTGTAGATGAGGAACTCGCCGGCGGCGAACTTGGGCCCGGGGTCGGTGGCGTTGCTCTTGCCCAGCATGGCGTCGGGGTGCACGACACCGGCGGCGAACAGCTTGCGCGTCCACTCCAGCGCCTCGAGGTACTCCTCGGTCTCGACGCGGTAGATCAGCTTGCCGTCGACCTCGTTCCAGCCGAGGGACTTCTCGTTGCCGGAGAGCACGCCGAAGGCGTTGAAGGCGGTCCACTTCATGTCCAGGCAGCCCCAGCGCTTGGCCTTCGCGTTGGTGGCGTCCTTGGCCAGCGCCATGAACTCGTCGCAGGACCGGGGGACCTCGTAGCCCTCCTTCTCGAAGACGTCCCGGCGGTACAGCGGCAGGACGCCGGACACGTACGAGGAGGGCATCGGCAGGCCGCGCAGCTTGCCGCCGAAGATGGAGCGCTGCCAGGCGTCGGTGGGGATCGCGGCGAGGTTGGGGAAGTCCTTGACCGCGTCGCCGGAGAGGTACGGGCCGAGGTCGGCGAACTTGCCGATGATGGCGCTGGGTATCTTGCCGGTCATGTTCCAGCCGGGCACGACCACCACGTCGGGCACCTCGCTGGAGGCGAGGACGGCGCCGAGCTTCTGGTCGTAGGTGTTGCCGTCCTGGTTCTGCCACACCACGTCGACGCCGATGAGGTCGTTCATCGCCCGGTAGTAGGCGTTGTCCGCCTTGGGCGGGGACCCCCAGAACGGCGACATGACGGTGACCTTGCCGCCCTTGCCGAGCTTCTTCGGCACCGAGGTCTTCAGGTCCGCGAGGTCGAGCTTGCCGGTGAAGCCGACCGCGGAGCCGTTCTTGCTGGGGATGTCGGGGGTGACCACGTTGCTCGCCACGTACGCCGGCAGCAGCTTCTTCGCGTCCTTGCCCGACGTGGTGCCGTCGCGCGAGCCGCCGTCGGATCCGCCGCAGGCGGAGAGCAGCGGCATCCCTCCCGCCACCGCTGCGGTGGCGACCGCCGTGGAGGCGAGGAACTTTCTCCGGCTGGGCCCGGAGGCGGCGTTCGGCGTCATTGCGTCAACCCTTCGTGGCGCACCAGGACACCCGGCGGTGGCCGTCGGCTGCGGTGTCTCGAGTGGAACTGGCTGAGCTGAAGCGGTCCTCGGAGGAAGGCCCGGCATCCGTCGCACCGGGAGGTGGACGTCCGGGTGGGTGCCTCGTAGTCGAAGCGCTTCGATGTTGCTGCGAGGTTAAGTGAACGCCTGGGGGTGCACAAGAGTCGATCCCAGAATTCCTCCGAGGTATGGGAGGGCCCGACCGCCCGAACCCCCTCATGTGACCCACGGATTGAGGGAAGAAGTCGGAGGTAGTGCCTCCAGACGGGTTGACACCCGCCGCGCGGCGACTGAGCATCGAAGCGCTTCGAAAGCGCCTGGCCGCTCCATCGCAAGGGGACCTCCACGTGACCGCACCGACGCCGCCCACGCCGCCTTTCCGTGATCCGCGCCTGCCGTTCGCGAAGCGCGTCGACGACCTGATGGCGCGGCTCACGCCCGACGAGAAGACCGCGTTCCTGCACCAGTTCGCCCCGGCCGTCGAGCGGCTCGGCATCGCCGCGTTCCGCACCGGCCAGGAGGCGCTGCACGGCGTCGCCTGGATGGGCCCCGCCACCGTGTTCCCGCAGGCCGTGGGCCTGGGCGCCACCTGGAACGAGGAGCTGGTACGCCGGGTCGGCGAGGCGGTGTCCAAGGAGGCCCGCGCGATGCGCGCCCGCGACGACCGCGTCGGCCTCAACGTCTGGTCCCCCACCGTCAACCTGCTGCGCCACCCCCTGTGGGGCCGCAACGAGGAGGGCTACTCCGAGGACCCGGGGCTCACGTCGGCCATCGCCACCGCCTACACCCGGGGCCTGCGCGGCGATCACCCGGTGTACTGGCGCACCGCGCCCGTCCTCAAGCACTGGCTCGCGCACAACAACGAGACCGACCGTGACACGTCCTCGGCGTCCGTGCGTCCGCGCGTCCTGAACGAGTACGACCTGCGCGCCTTCCGCGAGACGGTGGAGGCGGGCGCGGTGGCCGGGGTGATGCCGGCCTACAACCTGGTCAACGGCCGCCCCAACCACGTGAGTCCGTATCTGCGCGAGCATCTGCGCACCTGGACGGAGGACGGCGACCTCGACCTCCTCGTCTGCTCGGACGCGGGCGCGCCCTCCAACCTGGTCGACTCCGAGCACTACTTCGACACCCACGAGGAGGCGACCGCCGCCGCGCTGCGCGCCGGGGTGGACAGCTTCACCGACCACGGCACCGACTCCTCGAAGATCGTCGCGCGCGTCCGGGGCGCCCTGGAGCGGGGCCTGCTGACCGAGGCCGACGTCGACACGGCCGTGCGCCGGCAGCTGTCGGTCCGCTTCCGGCTCGGCGAGTTCGATCCCGGTCGGGACCCGCACGCGGTCACCGCGGACACCGCCGCCGCCGACTTCGACACGCCGGAGCACCGGGCCCTGGCGCGGGAGGCGGCCGAGCAGGCGGTCGTCCTGCTCAAGAACGACGGCGGCGTGCTGCCCCTGGCCCCCGACACCCGCGTCGCCGTCGTCGGCCTGCTCGCCGACGAGTGCAAGCTCGACTGGTACAGCGGCACCCTCATCCACCGCTCCACCCCGCTGGAGGGCCTGTACGAGCGGTTCGGCGCCGAGCGCGTCGGCTTCGCGGAGGGCGTGGACCGGGTCCGCCTGCGCACCGCCACCGGTACGTTCCTGCACGTGCTCCCAGCCGAGGACGGCCCCGGCGAGGCACGCGGCGCCGAGGGCGCCCTCGACCCGGCCCTGCTGGCCGGCCGCACCGACCTGCCGCCGCTGACCACCGACGCCACCGGCACCGAACTCGCGCTCGCCGACTGGGGCGAGGGCGTCCTCACCCTGCGCGCCCCCGACGGCCGCTACCTCTCGGTCGCCGAGGACGGCCTCCTGCGCGCCTCCGCCGACCAGCCCGGCGGCTGGGTGGTGCGGGAGACGTTCCGTCTGGAACCTCACGGGAACGGACACCTCCTGCGGCACCTGGGGACGGGTCGTCACCTCCAGGTCGCCGCCGACGGCGTGCGGGTTGCCGCCTCGGACGGGGAAGTCCCGGAGGTGTTCGAGCTGGTGGTCGCCGAACGCGGCGAGGACGCGGTGACGCGGGCGGCGGCCCGGGCGGACGTGGTCGTCGTGGTGGCGGGCAACGACCCGCACATCAACGGCCGCGAGACCGAGGACCGTACGACGCTCAAGCTCCCCGCCCACCAGGAACGGCTGCTGCGCGCCGCCCGCGCCGCCAACCCGGCGACCGTGCTGGCGCTGGTGTCCGCCTACCCCTACGCCGTGGACACCGAGGCGCTCCCGGCGGTGCTGTGGACCGCGCACGGCGGCCAGGCGGCCGGCACCGCGCTGGCCCGGGTCCTCGCCGGCGACGTCTCCCCCGCCGGGCGGCTTCCGCAGACCTGGTACGCCGACGACGCCGACCTGCCCGACCTCCTCGACTACGACGTGATCGGCGGCCGCCAGACCTACCTGTACTTCGAGGGCACGCCGCTGTTCCCGTTCGGGCACGGCCTGTCGTACGCGTCCTTCTCGTACGCGGACCTGGCGGTGCGGGTGGCGGACGGGACGGTTGCCGTGTCCTTCACCGTCACCAACGCGGGGGACGTCACCGCCGACGAGGTCGCCCAGCTCTACGTCCGCGCCGAGGACCCGTCGGTCCCGCGCCCGCGCCGCGAGCTGCTGGCCCACCGCCGGCTCACCCTCGCCCCGGGCGCCACGGGCGAGGTGTCCTTCGACGTGCCGCTGTCCGCCCTCGCGTTCTGGGACGTCGCGCACGACCGGTGGCGGCTGGAGCCGGGGCCGTACGCGCTGCTGGTGGGCGCCTCCAGCGATGACGTGCGCCTGTCGGCCATGGTGACCGTCGACGGTGAGCCCGGCGCGCCGCGCCCGGTGCGCGAACGGGGCGTGGAGGCGGCCTCCTACGACGAGCAGAGCGGCACACAGCTCGTCGACCGGACGAGGACGGCGGGCGACGCGGTGACCCCGGCGGCGGACCGGGCCGGTGAACTCCTGTACCGCTCCTGCGACTTCGGACCCGGTGTCACCGGGGTGACGGCGACGGTGGCGGGCGGCGGGGGCAGCGTGGAGATCGCCCTCGACGGCGGCCCGGTCCTGGCGGTGCTCTCCCCGGACACGCCCACTGCGGGACCGTACGACTACGTGGAACTCGGCGCCGCGCTGGCCGCCGAGGGCGTCCACGACCTGCGTGTCAGGCTGCGCGGCTCACTGCGGCTCGCGCACGTCGGCTTCTCCGGCTGAGGGTCCGGAGCGGGCCGGCACACACCGACGGCCCGAACCCCCGCACAGTGGGTTCGGGCCGTCGGCCTTCTCGGGGTGCCTCAGAGGGCGAGGCCCGTCAGGACCAGCACCCGCTCGTAGGTGTAGTCGTCCATCGCGAACCTGACGCCCTCACGGCCGACGCCGGACTGCTTGGCACCGCCGTACGGCATCTGGTCGGCGCGGTAGGAGGGGACGTCGCCGATGACGACACCGCCGACCTCCAGGGCGCGGTGGGCGCGGAAGGCGGCCTGGAGGTCGTGGGTGAACACGCCCGCCTGGAGGCCGTACTTGGAGTCGTTGACGGCGGCGAACGCCTCGGCCTCGCCGTCCACCTTCTGGACGCTGAGGACGGGTCCGAAGACCTCCTCGCGGGCGAGGGTGGTGTCGGCCGGCAGGTCGGTGAGCACGGTCGGCGCATACGTGGCGCCGTCGCGCCGGCCACCGGTCTGCAGCGTGGCGCCGGCCTCGACGGCCTCCCGCACCCACGCCTCGACGCGCTTGGCGGCGTCCTCGCTGACCAGCGGGCCGACGTCCGTCTTGTCGTCGTTCGGGTCGCCGGTGACCTGGGCCTCGACGGCGGCGACGACACGCGGCAGCAGCCGGTCGTAGACGGCGGCGTCGGCGATCACGCGCTGCACGGAGATGCAGGACTGGCCGCCCTGGTAGTTGGAGAAGGTCGCGATGCGGGTCGCGGCCCAGTCCAGGTCCTCGTCGCTCGCCCAGTCGCCGAGGACGACGGCCGCGCCGTTGCCGCCCAGCTCCAGGGTGCAGTGCTTGCGCGGCACCGAGTCCATGATCGCGTAGCCGACGGTCTCGGAGCCGGTGAAGGAGATGACCGGCAGCCGCTCGTCCTGGACCAGCGCGGGCATCTTGTCGTTGGGCACCGGGAGGATGCTCCACGACCCGGCGGGCAGCTCGGTCTCGGCGAGCAGCTCACCGAGGATCAGGCCGGAGAGGGGGGTGGCGGGGGCCGGCTTCAGGATGATCGGCGCGCCGGCGGCGATCGCGGGGGCGATCTTGTGGGCGCACAGGTTCAGCGGGAAGTTGAACGGCGCGATGCCGAGGACGACGCCCTTGGGGAAGCGGCGGGTGAGGGCGAGGCGGCCCTGACCGCCCGCGTCGGTGTCGAGGCGCTGGGCCTCGCCGCCGTTGAAGCGGCGGGCCTCCTCGGCGGCGAAGCGGAAGACGGACACCGCGCGGCCGACCTCGCCGCGGGCCCACTTGATCGGCTTGCCGTTCTCGGCGGAGATCAGGCGGGCGATCTCCTCGGTGCGCTCGGCCAGCCGCCGGCTGACGTGGTCCAGGGCGGCGGCGCGGACGTGCGCGGGGGTGGCGGCGAACTCGTCCCGTACGGCGTACGCGGCGGCCACGGCCTCCTCGACCTGGGCGTCGGTCGGCAGGCTCACCGTGCCGACCGTGCTGCCGTCCCAGGGGGACGTGACGTCGAAGCCGGCCTCGCCGGTGGCCTGGCGGCCGGCGAGCCAGAAGGCGTGGGTGGAAGTCATGTGGAGTCCCGGCCCTTCCGCGTTGAGGTGTGTACGGGGGTGCGGGTCCACGGTAGGGCGGGGGGCGGCGAGCGGCGTTTGTCCGGGGTGTAGTGGTGGGGACGGGTTGTTCGACGGTGTGGCCAGGTGGGACGGGCGAGGTGGCCAGGGGGGCGCCGGTCAGAGGTCTGCTCGCCCTCCGCCCGCCGGACGGGCTCAGTCGGACGACGTCGCCTTCAGGGCGAGCCACAGCTCCATCCGTACGTCCGGGTCGTCCAGGGAGCGGCCGAGGATCTCCTCCACCCGGCGCATGCGGTAGCGCAGGGTGTGGCGGTGGACGCCCAGGTCGGCCGCCGCCGCGTCCCACTGGCCGTGGCGGGAGAGCCAGGCGCGCAGGGAGGCGACCAGGTCGCCGCGGCCGGTGGCGTCGTGGTCGCGCAGGGCCCGCAGCAGACCGTCGGCGAAGGCGCGGACCGCGTCGTCGGCGAGGAGGGGGAGGACCGAGCCGGCCGCCAGGTGTTCGTGCTCCACGCAGACCCGTCCGCGCCGGCGGGCCACCGACAGGGCCTGCTCGGCCTGCTTGTAGGCGGCGGACGCGGCGATGGGCCCGGACGGCGCCGACAGGCCCACCACCAGGCCCTCCTCGTCACCGCCCGCGCCCGGCTCCGGGCGGGCGGTCTCCAGGGCGGACGCGTACTCGACGCAGGCGGCCACGGCCGCTCCCCCGTCCCTGGCCAGCGCGACCAGGCGCTCACCCTCGGGGACGACCAGCACCGCCTCGCCGGACCTCGCCGCCGCCGACTCCACGACCTCGGCGAGCGCGCCGAGCGGGTCGCCGTCGGTGTCCGCGGCGGCCAGTGCGGCGGCCGTGGGGCGGGACGTGGGCCGGGACGCGGGGGCGGGTCCGCGCGGGTGCGTCGCGGCGTGCGCCCGCGCGGCGGAGGCCGACGCCGGCTCGGCGACGATGATCCGGAAGGGCGCGTCCAGCAGGCCCCCGTACAGGTCTCCGGCGACGGTGCGGGCGTGGTCGGGTTCACCGGCCAGCAGCATGCGCAGCACGGCCTCGTCGATGCGCTGTTCCGCCTCGTGCAGGGAGCGCGAGCGTTCCGTGGTGAGGGTCAGCAGGGCGATGGCGGAGTGCACGGCGTACCGCTCGGCCGTGCCGAGGGCGGCGGCGGTGCCGACGGCGAGGGCGGAGCGGGGCCTGCGGGAGGTGCCGAGGGAGTGGAGTTCGACCCGGTCGGCGTTCTCGGGGTGGTCCGGGGACTCGCCCCCGCCGACGACGGAGGAGGCCGGGGCGGCACGCTCGCGCAGGCGCTGGACGTCCGCCGTGAGGCGCGCGGCCCGCCGGCCGGCCCACTCCGGGGCCGCGGCGACGACGGCGCCCGAGGCGTCGTACAGCGCCGCCCAGCCGTCGACCTGCGCGGCGAGGGAGGCCAGCAGGCCCTCCGGGCCGTCGGTCAGCGCCCTCCTGGTCAGTTCGCGCTGGGCCGCGAAACCCGCGGTGACCGCCCGGTACTGGTCGGCGGCGATCGCGGCGGAGACGGCCTTGCTGATGGCGAGGAAGGGGGTGCGGCGCGGCACCTCCAGCAGGGGCAGGCCCTCCGCCCGCGCCGCTTCGACGAGGGCCTCGGGGATGTCGTCGTAGTTGACGCCGACGGCGAACCCGAGGCCCACCACTCCGGCGCCCGCCAGCCGCTTCACGTACCGGTGCATCGCCTCGGGGTCCGCGGCGTCCAGCTTGAGGGCGGTGATCAGCAGCAGTTCCCCGCCCTCCATGTAGGGGACGGGGTCGGCCAGCTCGCTGACGTGCGCCCAGCGCACCGGTACGTCGAGGCGGTCCTCACCCGCGCGCACGGTCAGTTTGAGCGCGGAGTGGTGGACGAGCGAGGCGAGCGTGGGGGGCATGGGGGCCTGGGCCTTCGGATCTGCGTCGGTCGGGAGGGGTGGGCGTACGGTGAGACGTCTGTGATCTTTTGGCCGCCGCGTATGAACGACCTGTGTCGATTCTGCCTCACTGTACGGTCCCGGGACGCCGGGCCCGGACGGCCGGGTCAGCCGCGCAGGTCCACCAGGAGCGGCGGGACGTGCTCGCCCTCGACGCTGGTCAGCGAGAGCACGGCGTGGCCCGCGGGCACGGCGTGGGCCAGCTCGGACGCCGACCAGCGCTCGCGCTCGACCTGCCGCACGGTCACCGCGTCCGTCGTGACCGCCTCGCCCGTCAGCAGCTTGCGCAGCCGGTGGAAGAGCCGGGTCATCGGCTGGTCGGCGAAGACCGTGTGCTTGGCGACCTCCGTCGTCTCCACCCACTCGGTGCCCCAGGTCTGCGCGAAGCGGCCGCCGTCCCAGGTGGACACGCCGCACAGCGCCATGCGGCAGCCCACCGCGCCGTAGAGCGGGCCGTGCAGCGCCTCGGGGACGTCGCTGATCGTGCGCAGGGCCAGCAGCACGCCCGCGTTCAGCGAACGCAGTCGCTGGATGCCTCGGACCGACTCCGCGGTGACCGCGCCCGTCGCGTCGTCGAGGACCAGGCAGGCGAAGTGCGCGCGCTCGCGCTCCCGGACGACGGCGTGGAACTGGGCGAGGACCAGCCGGGTGATCACCCTGCCCGCCTCCTCGTGGCCGTGCTCGGGAAGATCGATCCGCACCCGCAGGGGGTGGTGGGCGACCGCGCGCAGGGAGAACGACCGGCCCGGAGCGCCACCGCCGAAGAAGTCCGAGAACACCGGCCGGTTCAGTACGGCCAGCCGGCCGGCCAGCACCCGGCCCACGTCACCCGGCGCGTCCGCCTGCCGGCGGCGCGTCTCGAGCTCCCGGCGCAGGACGTCGTCCCCGCGCGCGGCGAGGGCGTCGTACAGGGGCGCCAGCACGCTCTCCTCGCCCTCCAGCAGGTCGCGCAGCTCGGGCAGGGTGGGGAAACGGCCATGCACCGCCCGGAAGGGGCCGAGCAGCTGCACCAGCGCGGTGGCGGCGCCCGGCGCGTCGAGATCGCCCACCAGGGCCTCGGCGAGGATCGCGGCCGCCCGGTCGGGGTCGTCGGTCTCGGCGTACGGGTCGAGGTCGTACGCCGAGGAGGGGTCGCCGACCCGCACGACCACGTCGAACGCGTCGTCGCCGCCGAGCCGGCCGCCGGCGGACACGGCGACCACGGCACAGCCGCCGGTGAGCGCCTGCAGCGCGAGGGCCTCGGTCACCGGTTCGACGAGGGTGCGGGTCTTCCCGGACCCGGACGGACCGATGGCCAGCAGGGAGGTGCCGAGTACGCCCGGGTCCAGGGCCGCCCCGGCGTCCCGGTACGGCGGCGGGGTCCGCTCGGCGGCCACCCAGCGGCCGATGCGCACCTGCCCGGCGAGCAGGTCGTGGCGGGCGGCCCGGCGCGGCAGGTCCCGGGCTCCGGATGGGTGGGTCCAGGCCGCACCGCCCCGGCGGAGCACGGTGTCGCGGAAGGTGCCCAGTCCGCCGCCGCGGCGGGCGGCGGTGAAGGCGTGTTCCACACGGGCGCAGTCGACGTCGTTCATCCGGCCGCCGGCGACCTCGGCGGTGAGGAGTTCGGCGGCCTCGTGCTGGTCGGCGTCGCGCAGGGCGGGCCACTGCGAGCGGGGGCGGACGGGAGCCGCGACATCGCGGTCGACGGCCTCCCGGCGCGGGGTGAGCAGCTGCCTGACGTACGGCCACCAGTCCCCGAGGCGGGCGAAGGGCCACACCACGAGCAGCGTGACGATCGTGTACAGCGTGTTGATGAAGAGGACGGAGGCCATCAGGTCGTAGCTGTCGGTGATCAGCACGGTCAGGGAGAGCAAGGGGTCGACCAGCGGCACCGCGGACCATCCGACACCCGGGAAGGCGTCGGGGAACACCAGGGAGAGGGCGAACAGCGCGAAGGCGGCGGCGACCAGCGCGCGGGCCGGCTGGGGCAGCCGGCCCGCGTAGTGGCGGAGGATGGCGCGCCAGCTGCCGAGCGCGCCCACCGCGAGAACGAGAGCGACGAAGAGGACGCCGTCGTAGACCACCAGGAGGTCCCACCCCGGGAGCGCGACCGTCCGCCCTTCGACCGGCTTGGGAGTGACGACCGAGCCCCCGTACCACCAGTCGTCCGGCGCGAACATCCGCAGGATGGCGCCCTTGTACGGGAAGTAGCCGCGGCGCCAGAACATCCACACCACCAGCGCCAGGGCGACCGGCACCAGCATGCCGGCGACCGTCACCGGGGCGATCTTCGCCCCGGGCTCCTTGGGCGGACGGTAGCCGTAGCGCCAGATGCCGGGCCGGCTCGCCGGCCTGGCCGTGTCGAGCCAGGCGGCGACGGAGGACGTGGGCGGGGGCGCCTGTGCGGGCGCGGGAGGCGCGGCGGGAGGAGCCGGGGGTCGCGGCGGCACCGGGGGCACCTCGGGAGGCCCCGCCGGACGCGGCACAGGATTGGCGTGCGTACCCCGTGCGTCCCGCATCCCGTCGCTGTCCATCGCCCTTTCCCCCTGACCAGCCGCTCCGTCCACCATCAGCGAGCCAATCTAACGCCCTCCCAAGGGGAGTTCACCGCTTACGCGGCCGGGCCCACGCCGACGTGTCCCGATGTCGCCGTACCGGCCATCTGTCCATCGCGGACAACCGGCTGCGCGGACAACGCCCACATGGAGCATGCCCGCTTCCCCGCCCCGGTCCTAGCCTGCGAGAAAAGAAGGCAAGCGTCCGTAAGATCCCACAGATCGCGCAAGACCCAGGAGCCCCCATGACCGCACTTGAGCAGGAGCGCCGCGTCGTCACCGCCATCCCCGGCCCGAAGTC
Organism: Streptomyces sp. BK79; assembly: GCF_044142145.1. NCBI lineage: Bacteria > Bacillati > Actinomycetota > Actinomycetes > Kitasatosporales > Streptomycetaceae > Streptomyces > Streptomyces sp. BK79. The sequence continues at coordinate 190,236 of NZ_JBHVOC010000017.1, read as the reverse complement.
GCAGGAGCTGCAGGCCCGCCGCACGGCCGTGGTGGCGCAGGGTGTGGGCTCCGTCCTGCCCGTCTTCACCGCGCGCGCGGGCGGCGGCATCATCGAGGACGTCGACGGCAACCGCCTGATCGACTTCGGCTCCGGCATCGCCGTGACCTCCGTCGGCGCCTCCGCCGAGGCCGTCGTACGCAAGGCGTCCGCGCAGCTCGCCGACTTCACCCACACCTGCTTCATGGTGACGCCCTACGAGGGCTACGTCGCCGTCGCCGAGGCGCTGGCCGAGCTGACCCCGGGCGACCACGCCAAGAAGTCGGCCCTGTTCAACAGCGGCGCCGAGGCCGTCGAGAACGCCGTCAAGATCGCCCGCGCCTACACCAAGCGCCAGGCGGTCGTCGTCTTCGACCACGGCTACCACGGCCGCACCAACCTGACGATGGCGCTGACCGCGAAGAACATGCCGTACAAGCACGGCTTCGGTCCCTTCGCGCCCGAGGTGTACCGCGTGCCGGTCGCCTACGGCTACCGCTGGCCGACCGGTCCGGAGAACGCCGGTCCGGAGGCCGCCGCCCAGGCGATGGACCAGATCACCAAGCAGGTCGGCGCGGAGAACGTGGCCGCGATCATCATCGAGCCGGTGCTCGGCGAGGGCGGCTTCATCGAGCCCGCCAAGGGCTTCCTGCCGGCCATCAGCAAGTTCGCCAAGGACAACGGCATCGTCTTCGTCGCCGACGAGATCCAGTCCGGCTTCTGCCGCACCGGCCAGTGGTTCGCCTGCGAGGACGAGGGCATCGTCCCGGACCTGATCACGACGGCCAAGGGCATCGCGGGCGGTCTGCCGCTGGCCGCCGTCACCGGCCGCGCCGAGATCATGGACGCCGCCCACTCCGGCGGCCTCGGCGGCACCTACGGCGGCAACCCGGTGGCCTGCGCGGGCGCGCTCGGCGCCATCGAGACCATGAAGGAGCTGGACCTCAACGCCAAGGCGAAGAACATCGAGGCGGTCATGAAGTCCCGCCTCACCGCCATGGCCGAGAAGTTCGACATCATCGGCGACGTCCGGGGCCGCGGCGCCATGATCGCCGTCGAGCTGGTCAAGGACCGCGCCACCAAGGAGCCGAACCCGGAGGCGACCGCCGCGCTCGCCAAGGCCTGCCACCAGGAGGGCCTGCTGGTCCTGACCTGTGGCACCTACGGCAACGTGCTGCGCTTCCTGCCCCCGCTGGTGATCGGCGACGACCTGCTGAACGAGGGCCTCGACATCATCGAGCAGGCGTTCGCCGGCGTCTGAGCGAGTCCGCGTCGCACCTGCCCGCACGAGCGCCGGGCGGGCAGGTGCGCGAGGTCCCGAACGCCCATCTGAGCCGCGTTTCGCACGCCTGGCGTGGCGAACGCAGAGCGTGTGAAGAACGTGTGCGGGGTGGATGGCAGGACGCCGATGGGCCTGTCCTCGGCCCACCCCCTGTCGTAGGTTCTACGCAGATGAGAGATACACCCGCCCACAGGGGACTGTGGGCGGATCTCAGGTCCGAGGCCTCCCCAGCTTCGACCTGGCCGTGCCTCGCGCACACAACCGGAACCCGCGGGTTCCGGGTCTCCTCACCGATCGGACGGTCGCCCGCCCCACACCCCCCGGGGCGCGCGACGTTCCGGTCAGGACGACCGCCCGGACACCCGGGACGGTGGTCCACCGAAGGGCCGGCACACTCCCCCCCTTGTGCCGGCCCTTCGGTGCGTCCGGCCGCCTCAGTCGAAGGGGCGCTCCTCGGCGACGCGGGCCAGCAGGTCGCGCGCCTCCCGGATGCGGGGGTGGGCCGGATGCAGGTGCCGCTCGCAGTCGCCCAGGGCCCGGCGGGCCGCCTCCCGCGCCTCCCCGGACCGGCCCAGGCCGAGCAGGGCCGATCCCGCGAGCAGGTCCACCAGTCCGCTGTTCCCGCGCTCCAGGGGCAGGGTGAACCGTCCTGCCACGGCGAGGGCCTCCTCGTACCTGCCCTGCCCGTTCAGACTGCGCATGAGCACGGCGTGCAGGGAGGTGGCGGAGCGCTCGTCCGCCCGGGGCAGGTTTCCCCGGGCGATCGCCTCCGCCTCCTCGTGGCGGCCCCGCCCGCACAGCGCCCGGCCCAGCAGGCCCAGGACGCGCACTTCGAACCGCGCCAGCGATGTGAGGTGAGCGAGCCGGGTCACGGCCCGCAGCATGTCCAGGGACTCGGCCTCCGCCTCCTCGTACCGCTCCAGGCCGATGAGGACCACCGTGCGGTGGGCCCGGACGACGAGCCGCAGGACGTGTGTGTCGGGGTCGACCGGCTCCAGCTCGGCGATCAGTGCCTCCAGCTCGGGCAGCACCTCGTGTCCGCGCCCGTGCGAGACGGCCACCCCCGTGGCCAGCACCCTGGCCTGCCGCTGCCACTGCGGGAGGGGGCGCCCGCCGAGCCACGAGGCCGGTGCGAGCGCCTGGGCGCCGGCCTCGACCTCCTCGTAACGCCCCTCCCGGTACATGCGCTCGAGCCGGGCGAAGGTCTTCTGCCGCTCACGCTCCCGCGCCTTTCGTATGATCTTCACGGGCGGCGAGACTACCCGTCGCGGGGCCTGCGAAGCTGGGCGTCATGCCGGTCTCCCCCCGCCCCCGCGTGCTCACCGCCCTCGTCGCCCTGCCCGTCGTGCTGTTCGCGCTGATCACGTGGCAGGTCCTCGCCGACGGCCCGCTGATCGGCGTGGACGAGCGGCTCAGCAGGGCGCTGGTGCGGCCCGACCGGCTCTCCGAGCTGCTGGCGGACCTCGGCAACGTGCAGGTGGCGGTGCCTCTCCTCGCCCTCGCGCTGGCGTACGCCGCCTGGCACGGGCGCGCCGGTGGTGCGGACCGGTGGTGGCTGCCGCCCCTCGCCGGGGCCCTGGCGATGGTGCTGGTGCCCGCGCTGGTCGTCCCGCTGAAGGAGTGGACCGACCGCCCCGGCACCCCGGCCGTGCCGCCGGCCGTCGGCTACTACCCCTCCGGCCACACCGCGACCGCCGTCGTGGCGTACGGCGCGGCGGCGCTGCTGCTCCTCGGGCCGCTGCGCGGGCCGGTCGTGCGCCGCGCGCTGGTCGCGCTCTGCGCGGTCCTCGTCCTCGGCGCCTCCTACGGGCTGGTGCGTCGGGGCTACCACTGGCCGCTGGACGTGGTGGCCAGTTGGTGCCTGGGCACGGTGCTGCTGGCCGGGGTCGCGCTGGTGGCCGGCCGCGCCGCGCCGCCGGTCACCCGAAGCAGGCGTCGAGGTTCGGCCGGAACCCCCGGTTCGCGCAACGGTCCCGGTTGAGCGTCCAGGTCGTCGGGCCGCGCGCATCCGGCCGTCGGGGCCGGACTCGAAGCCGCCGTCGCGCGCGGGGTCCGCGTCGGCCGCACGGGCGGCCGACGAGAGCGCGGTGGTACCGGACGCGGCGAGTGCCGCGGCGGTCGGCGGCGTGAGTTGTCAGCGCCTTCTGCGGCGCCCTCCTCCTTCCGTCGCGCTCACCCCTCGCCCTCCTCCACCGCGAGAGCCGCCGCGGCCTCGTGCATGGCCAGTTCGAGGAGTGCCGGATCGGTGAGGGTGCCGCTCCCGTCCGGCGGGACCAGCCAGCGGACCCCGCCGGACGACTGCCCCGCCGGGTACGGCACCACGATCCAGGTGCCGAGTCCGGCCGTCCGCACTCCGGTGCCCAGCCAGCGGGACGCCGTGCCGGCCGGGACGAAGAAGCCCGTGCGCGCGTCGCCGAAGTCGACGAGCACCGGGCCGGGCTGGTCCAGGACGCGGGAGAGCACGTCGAGGGTCGGATAGCCGAGCCTGCTCGGCACGATGAGCACGTCCCAGGCCTTGCCGGCGGGCAGCAGCGCGACCCCCAGGGGGTTGCGCTCCCACTCCCTGCGGCAGGACTCGGGATCCGGTGCGACGGATGCCAGCCACGCGACCGCCGTCTTCGCACCAGGCATGTGAAGACCTCCCTCTCGCTCGTGGACGCGGGTGCGTCACGAGGGAGAGGGAGGTCCGAGGCGCGCATTACGCGGGTCGGGGCACCTCGTTGGGGTGAACCGGGTCATATCCCGCGCCCGGCTCAGCTGTCGAAGCCGAGCCCCAGCTTGTCCATCGTCCGCAGCCACAGGTTGCGCCGGCCCTCGTGGGTGTCCGCGCGGGCCAGCGACCACTTGGTGAGCGCGATGCCGGTCCAGGCGAACGGTTCCGGCGGGAACGGCAGCGGCTTCCTGCGGACCATCTCCAGCTCGGTGCGCTCGGTGCGCTCCCCGGACAGCAGGTCGAGCATCACCTCGGCGCCGAACCGGGTGGCGCCCACACCGAGGCCGGTGTACCCGGCCGCGTACGCCACCTTGCCCTGGTGGGCGGTGCCGAAGAACGCCGAGAAGCGCGAGCAGGTGTCGATGGCGCCGCCCCAGGCGTGGGTGAAGCGGACGCCCTCCAGCTGCGGGAAGCAGGTGAAGAAGTGCCCGGCGAGCTTGGCGTAGGTCTCGGGGCGGTCGTCGTACTCGGCGCGCACCCGGCCGCCGTACGGGTAGATCGCGTCGTAGCCGCCCCACAGGATCCGGTTGTCGGCGGAGAGGCGGAAGTAGTGGAACTGGTTGGCGCTGTCCCCGAGGCCCTGCCGGTTCTTCCAGCCGATCGAGGCCAGTTGCTCCGCGTCGAGCGGTTCGGTCATCAGGGCGTAGTCGTAGACCGGGACGGTGTACGGGCGTACGCGCTTGACCAGGTTGGGGAAGATGTTGGTGCCGAGCGCGACCGAGCGGGCGCGGACCCCGCCGTACGGGGTGCGTACGGACATCCCGGCGCCGTACGGCCGCAGGCTGAGCGCCGGGGTGTTCTCGTGGACGCGGACGCCGAGGGCGAGGCAGGCGCGCTTGAGGCCCCAGACGAGCTTGGCCGGGTTGAGCATGGCCACGCCCCGGCGGTCGTGCAGGCCGGCCCGGAAGGTCGGGGAGTCGACCTGCTCGCGTACGGCGTCGGCGTCCAGGTACTCGACGCCGTCGGCCAGGCCCTTGGCGCTGATCTCCTCGTACCACTCCCTCAGCTCCCGGGCCTGGTACTCCTCGGTCGCCACGTCGATCTCGCCGGTGCGCTCGAAGTCGCAGTCCAGGGAGTGGCGGGCGACCGCCTCCTCGATCGCGTCGAGGTTGCGGGCGCCCAGCTCCTCCAGCTTGTGGATCTCGTCCGGCCAGCGGGTGAGGCCGTTGGACAGGCCGTGGGTGAGGGAGGCGGCGCAGAAGCCGCCGTTGCGGCCGGAGGCGGCCCAGCCCACCTCGCGGCCCTCCAGCAGCACCACGTCCCTGCCGGGGTCGCGCTCCTTGGCGATCAGCGCGGTCCACAGCCCGCTGTAGCCGCCGCCGACGACCAGCAGGTCGCAGGTCTCGGTTCCGGTGAGGGCGGGCTCGGGGCGGGGGCGGCCGGGGTCGTCCAGCCAGTACGGGACCGGCTGGGCGTCGGAAAGGGATTTCGTCCAGTCGTTGCTGCGGCTCATGGCGCTCGGGGCCATGATTTCAACTCCCTACGAATACACGGATGTGCTTCATGCCTTGCGGCGCTTTCGGCGGTTGCCGATGACCATGGAGGCCAGAACGAACAGTACGGCGATGACGAACATGGCCGTACCGACGACGTTGATCTGGACGGGCGTGCCGCGCTGGGCCGATCCCCAGACGAACATGGGGAACGTGACGGTGGAGCCCGCGTTGAAATTCGTGATGATGAAATCGTCGAAGGAGAGCGCGAAGGCGAGCAGTGCGCCGGCGGCGATCCCGGGGGCCGCGATGGGCAGCGTGACCCGGACGAAGGTCTGGAAGGGACCGGCGTACAGGTCCTGCGCGGCCTGCTCCAGCCTCGGGTCCATCGACATCACGCGCGCCTTGACGGCCGTCACCACGAAGCTGAGGCAGAACATGATGTGGGCGATCAGGACCGTCCAGAAGCCCAGCTGAGCGCCCATGTTGAGGAACAGGGTGAGCAGCGAGGCGGCCATCACGACCTCGGGCATCGCCATCGGCAGGAAGATCAGCGAGTTGATGGCGCCGCGCGCCCGGAAGCGGTAGCGGACCAGCGCGAAGGCGATCGCCGTGCCCAGCGCGGTGGCGCCGAGCGTCGCCCAGAAGGCGATCTGGAGGCTGAGCGACAGGGAGCCGCACAGTCCGGCGACGCCGCACGGGTCCTTCCAGGCGTCCGTGGAGAACTGCTGCCATTCGTAGTTGAAGCGCCCGTTCGGTTTGTTGAACGAGAACACCGTGACGATGACGTTGGGCAGCAGGAGATAAGCGAGCGTCAGCAGCCCGGCGATCACGACCAGATTGCGTTTGAACCAGTTGACGAAGGTCATTTAAACCAGATCCTCCGTGCCGGACTTGCGAATGTAGAAGGTGACCATGACGAGGATCGCGGCCATCAGGACGAAGGAGAGCGCCGCCGCCGTCGGATAGTCCAGCACCCGCAGGAACTGCGACTGGATCACGTTGCCGATCATTCCGGTGTCGGCGGAGCCCAGCAGGGAGGCGTTGACGTAGTCGCCGGTCGCCGGGATGAAGGTCAGCAGGGTCCCGGAGACGACGCCGGGCATCGACAGCGGGAAGGTGACCTTGCGGAAGACCGTGGAGGGCTTCGCGTACAGGTCGCCCGCCGCCTCGTGCAGCCGGCCGTCGATGCGCTCCAGCGAGGTGTAGAGCGGCAGGATCATGAAGGGCAGGAAGTTGTACGTCAGACCGCAGACCACCGCGAGCGGGGTGGCCAGCACCCGGTCGCCGGACGTCCAGCCGAGCCAACTGGTGACGTCCAGGACGTGCAGGGTGTTCAGGACGCCGACGACCGGGCCGCCGTCCGCGAGGATCGTCTTCCAGGCCAGGGTGCGGATCAGGAAGCTGGTGAAGAACGGCGCGATCACCAGGATCATGATCAGGTTCCGCCAGCGGCCCGCGCGGAAGGCGATCAGGTACGCGAGCGGGTAGCCGAGCAGCAGGCACAGCACGGTCGCGGAGGCGGCGTAGGCGACCGAGCGCAGGAACTGCGGCCAGTACTCGGCCACCGCGTCCCAGTAGGTCACGAAGTGCCAGGTGACCTTGTAGCCCTCCTCCAGCGAGCCCGTCTGCACGGACGTGGAGGCCTGGTAGACCATCGGTGCCGCGAAGAAGACGACCAGCCACAGGATGCCGGGCAGCAGCAGCCAGTACGGCGTGAGGCGGCCCCGTTTGCGCGGGGGCTTGTTCGCGGGCGCGGCCGGGGACAGCGGCGGTGGCGCCTCGGTGAGGGTGGACATCAGGCGCTCTCCCCTTCGGCGACGCCCGCGTCGATGTCCTGGGCGGCGTCCAGCCCGAAGGTGTGCGCCGGGTTCCAGTGCAGGACGACGTCGGCGCCGGGCGCGAGGCGGGCGTCGCGGTCGATGTTCTGGGCGTACACCTCGAACTCGGGGCAGGCGGCGCAGTCCACGACGTACTGGGTGGAGACGCCGATGAAGCTGGTGTTGCTGATCTTGCCGGTGATGCGGTTGCGGCCCTCGGGGATGGCGCCTGCCTCGTCGGCGTGGGTGATGCTGATCTTCTCCGGGCGTACGCCGACCAGCACCTTGCCGCCCGCCTGGGCCGGCGCGGAACAGCGGGCGCCGGGCAGGACCAGCTTGTCGCCGGCCGCCCTCACCACGATGTCGTCGCCGCTGCGGGTGTCGACCTCGGCCTCGATGAGGTTGGAGGTGCCGAGGAAGTTGGCGACGAAGGTGGTCCGCGGGTTCTCGTACAGGTCGGCGGGGGCGCCGAGCTGCTCGACGCGGCCCCCGTTCATCACGGCGACCTGGTCGGCCATCGTCATGGCCTCCTCCTGGTCGTGGGTGACGTGCACGAAGGTGATGCCGACCTCGGTCTGGATGCGCTTGAGCTCCAGTTGCATCTGGCGGCGCAGCTTGAGGTCGAGGGCGCCGAGGGGTTCGTCGAGGAGCAGCACCTTGGGGTGGTTGATCAGGGCGCGGGCGACCGCGACGCGCTGCTGCTGGCCGCCGGAGAGCTGGTGCGGCTTCTTGCGGGCCTGCTCGCCGAGCTGGACCAGGTCGAGCATCTCCTCGACCTGCTTCTTCACGCTCTTGATGCCGCGCCGGCGCAGACCGAAGGCGACGTTCTCGAAGATGTCGAGGTGCGGGAAGAGGGCGTAGGACTGGAAGACGGTGTTCACCGGGCGCTTGTAGGGCGCCAGGCGGGTCACGTCCTGGTCGCCGAGGTGGACGGTGCCGCTGCTCGGCTCCTCCAGTCCGGCGATCATGCGCAGGGTGGTGGTCTTGCCGCAGCCGGAGGCGCCGAGCAGGGCGAAGAAGGAACCCTGGGGCACGGTCAGGTCGAGCGGGTGCACGGCGGTGAAGGAGCCGTAGGTCTTGCTGATTCCGGTCAGGCGGACGTCGCCGCCGTGCTCCGTCGCTTCTGTGGTGGTCTTCATCGTCGTCACGCCCCAGTGAGCTTCGCGAACTTCTCTTCGTAGGCCGTCTCTTCCTTCGCGCTCAGGGAGCGGAAGGCGTGGGACTTCGCCTGCATGGCCTTGTCGGGGATGATCAGCGGGTTGTCCGCCGCCTCCTCGTCGATCTTCGCGAGCTCGTCCTTCACGCCGTCCACGGGACACACGTAGTTGATGTAGGCGGCGAGCTGCGCGGCCGGACCCGGCTCGTAGTAGTAGTCGATGAGCCGCTCGGCGTTGGTCTTGTGCCGGGCCTTGTTGGGGACCATCAGGTTGTCGCTGGAGGTGATGTATCCGCTGTCCGGGATGAGGAAGTCGACGTCCGGGTTGTCCGCCTTGAGCTGGACGACGTCCCCGGCCCAGGCCAGGCAGGCCGCGAAGTCGCCCTTGGTGATGTCGGCGGTGTAGTCGTTGCCGGTGAAGCGGCGGATCTGGCCGCGGTCGACGCCCTTCTGGAGGCGGGCGATCGCGGCGTCGTAGTCGTCGGCCGTGAAGCGCTCGGGGCTCTTGCCCATGTCGAGCAGCACCATGCCGACGCTGTCGCGCATCTCGGTGAGGAAGCCGACGCGGCCCTTGAGCTTCGGGTTGTCGAGCAGGTCGGAGACCGTCTTCACCTCGACGCCGTCCAGCGCCTTCTTGTTGTAGGCGATGACGGTCGAGATGCCCTGCCAGGGGTAGGAGTAGGCGCGGCCCGGGTCCCAGTCGGGGTCGCGGAACTGCGGGGAGAGGTTGGCGAAGGCGTGCGGCAGGTTGGCGGGGTCCAGCTTCTGGACCCAGCCCAGCCGGATCATCCGCGCGGCCAGCCAGTCGGTGAGGACGACGAGGTCGCGGCCGGTCTCCTGGCCGGCGGCGAGCTGCGGCTGGATCTTGCCGAAGAACTCGTTGTTGTCGTTGATGTCCTCGGTGTACTTGACCTTGATGCCGGTGCGCTCGGTGAACGCGTCCAGCGTCGGGTGCCGGTTGCCGCTCTCGTCGACGTCCATGTACTCGGTCCAGTTGGAGAAGGAGATCTCCTTCTCCTTGCCGGACCGGTCCTCGGAGGAGACGCCGCCCTCGGTCTTGCCGGCCGCCGGAATGCCGCAGGCGCTCAGCGTCCCGAGTCCGCCGACCGCGAGCGCGCCTCCCGCTGAGGCGCGCAGCAGTGAGCGGCGGGTGAGCGCGGCCCTGCCGTTGGTGAAGCTGCGCCGCATGGCGGCCACTTGGGCCGGGGACAGGCGGTCGGGCTCGTACTGCTCCATGCGCGTGGTTGCCCTTTCGGGTGGGTCGGCCGTGGTCGGCGGCCTGGAGTGATGGCTATCGGTCCCCGAAGACGGTGCGGTGCCAGTCCTTGCGGACTTCGGCGGTGTTGTCGAACATGACGTGCTTGACCTGGGTGTACTCCTCGAAGGAGTAGGCGGACATGTCCTTGCCGAAGCCGGACGCCTTGTAGCCGCCGTGCGGCATCTCGCTGATGATCGGGATGTGGTCGTTGATCCACACGCAGCCCGCCTTGATCTCGCGGGTGGCGCGGCTCGCCCGGTACACGTCCCGGCTCCAGGCGGAGGCCGCGAGCCCGTACGGCGTGTCGTTGGCCAGCCGGATGCCCTCGTCGTCGGTGTCGAAGGGCAGCACGACCAGGACCGGCCCGAAGATCTCGGACTGGACGACCTCGCTGTCCTGCGTCGCGTCGGCGACGAGGGTGGGCCGGTAGTAGGCGCCGTCCTTCAGGTCGCCCTGCGGAGCCTCACCGCCGCACACCACGCGCGCGTAGGAGCGGGCCCGGTCGACGAAGCCGGCGACGCGGTCGCGCTGGACGTGGCTGACCAGGGGGCCGAGGTCGGTGCCGGGCGCGAAGGGGTCGCCGACGCGGACGGTCTCCATGAGGGCGGCGGTCTTCTCGACGAACGCCTCGTACAGGGGCCGCTGCACGTACGCGCGCGTGGCGGCCGTGCAGTCCTGGCCGGTGTTGATGAGCGCGCCGGCGACCGCGCCGTTGGCGGCGGCGTCGAGGTCGGCGTCGTCGAAGACGAGGAAGGGCGCCTTGCCGCCCAGCTCCAGGTGCAGGCGCTTGACGGTGGCGGTGGCGACCTCGGCGACGCGCTTGCCGACGGCGGTGGAGCCGGTGAAGGAGGTCATGGCGACGTCCGGGTGGCCGACGAGGTGCTCGCCCGCCTCCCTTCCGGTGCCGGTGACGATGTTGATGACGCCGTCCGGGATGCCGGCCTCGGTGGCGGCCTGGGCGAACATCAGCGAGGTCAGCGGGGTGATCTCGGCGGGCTTCAGCACGATGGTGTTGCCGGCCGCGATCGCCGGGAGGATCTTCCAGGCGGCCATCTGGAGGGGGTAGTTCCAGGGCGCGATGGACCCGACGACGCCGATCGGTTCGCGGCGGACGTAGGAGGTGTGGTCGCCGGAGTACTCCCCCGCCGACTGGCCCTGGAGGTGCCGGGCGGCGCCCGCGAAGAACGCCGCGTTGTCGACCGTGCCCGGCACGTCGAACTCACGGGTCAGCTTCAGGGGCTTGCCGCACTGGAGCGACTCGGCGCGGGCGAAGTCCTCGGCGCGCTCGGCGAGGACGGCGGCGAACCGGTGCAGGGCGTCGGAGCGCTCGCCGGGGGTGGCGCCGGCCCAGCCGGGGAAGGCCGCCCGCGCGGCGGCGACGGCCGCGTCCACGTCGTCGGGACCGGCCAGCTCGTAGGTGAGGACGTCCTCGCCGGTCGCCGGGTCGACGACCGTGTGGGTGCGTCCGGAGGTGCCCTTCGTCAGGCGGCCCGCGATGTACTGGGCCCCGTCCGCGAAGCGGTCCTGGGCAGGGAATCGGTCCTGGGTGGCGTTGCCCGGGTTGTGCATGTCGGCTCTCCTCGGTCTCCCCATGGCGGGGGCCGGCGTGGCTCAGGCTCGATGTGAGTGCCGATCCTGACAGAGCACTAGACCTCCAACAAGTGATTCCGTTGTTGCCATTTGGTTACGCGACGGAATCTGTCGACCAGGTGTCGAGTCACCACGGAAAAGGACGGACGGAGTGTCCGTGGCGCGTGCCAGACTCGCGTGCATGGAGAAGATCACGAGGGCTCCGGAGTCCGGATCGGCGGGGATCACCGACAGCAGGGAAGCCCTGATCGCCCAGGTCCGGGCGGGTGCGCGAGTGAAGTACCTCTGCTTCTGGGGACACCGGCCACGCGCCGACGGCCGGATCGGGCCGGGTTGCCTGAGCCAGTGGTGGCCGTCGCCGTTCACCGTGGCCGGGGTGGAGTACGCGACCGCCGAGCACTGGATGATGGCGGGCAAGGCGAGGCTCTTCGAGGACGCGGAGGCCGAGCGGCGCGTCCTGGCCGCCGGGCATCCCGCCGAGGCCAAGAAGGCGGGGCGGCTGGTCCGCGGCTTCGACGAGGCGGTGTGGGCGCGGGAGCGGTTCCGGATCGTCGTCGAGGGCAGCGTCCACAAGTTCGCCTCGGACCCGGCGCTGCGCGCGTACCTGCTGGACACGGGCGACCGGGTGCTGGTGGAGGCGAGTCCCGTGGACCGGGTGTGGGGCATCGGCCTGGCCGCGGACGACGCCGCGGCGACGGACCCGGAGCGCTGGCGGGGGCCGAACCTGCTGGGATTCGCCCTGATGACGGCACGGGAGCGGCTGAGAACAGAGTGAAGGGCACCGGGCGCCGGGCACCGGGCGCCGAGCGCCGGCGCGGCGGGTCGGGTCCGGCGACGCGAGTGTCGCCGTGCCGGGGGGGCCGCGCCCCGGCGTCGCAGGCGTGTCCGGCGGCCGTGGCGCTCCGGCGCGCGCCCGTCGTCACGGACCCCGGTGCCGGGCGGACCGGACGGACCGGGCGCCCGGGACGGCGCGGCTCAGCCGTGCGTCTGCGCCTCGACGGAGACCGCGGCCGGGCGCGGGGCGCCGTAGTACGGGTCCTCGTACTCCGAGTCGTCGTTGATCGCGGCGATGATCCCGACGGCGATCAGCGCCATCACGGCGAGGCCGAGGACGATGCCGATGATGCCCATGACGAAGCCGGCCTGGGCCTGCCCGTGGTTGTCGGCCTCGCCGCGCTCGGCCTTCCGGCGGCCCTTGACGCCGAAGACCACGGCGAGGATGCCGAGCACCAGCGAGACCACGCCGTACGCGCAGAACATGCAGCAGGCCAGGATGCCCAGCACCATCGCCGCCGTGCCCATGCCGTTCTGCGGGGGCATCGGCGCACCGTGCCAGCCGTAGCCGGGGTGGGGATAGGCGGGATAGCCGTAGCCGCCCGGGACTCCTGGGCCACCGGGCGCCATGGGCGGAGGCGGCACCGCGGCCTGCGGCGGGGTGAACCCGGCGGTGGGCATCGAGGCGACCGTGGCCTGGTCGTGCACGGACGGCGGCTGCTGCTGCCAGGGCGGCGCGTCACCGGCCGGCGGTCCGGCCGGCTGCCCGGTCGCCGCGTCCCGGCCCTTGTCCAGCGACGGCCCGCTCTCCGGGGCCGCCCAAGGATCGTAGGCGCCGTCGGAGTCCCCGCCCGGTCGTGCCGCACCCGTCATGTCCGTCCCCCTGGGTCGATCGTGCCCGTCATGGTACGGGCCCGGTCCGTCCGGTGTGAGACCGGCCTACGATGATCCCCGGACCACCGATCAGCCGATCACCCGCACCCCGTCGCCGCACCGCCGGCCCGGGGCGCCGTTTGGGGGAGGAACCCATGACCGAGCCCCTCGTCGACCCCGCCGTCCCGCGCGATCTGCACGACTTCATCGCCGGACTGCCCAAGGCCGAACTGCACGTGCACCACGTCGGCTCCGCCTCCCCGCGCATCGTCTCGGAACTGGCCGCGCGCCACCCCGACTCGAAGGTCCCGACCGACCCCGAGGCGCTGGTCGACTACTTCACGTTCACGGACTTCGCCCACTTCATCGAGGTGTACCTGTCCGTCGTCGACCTGATCCGCACGCCGGAGGACGTACGGCTGCTGACCTTCGAGGTGGCCCGGGACATGGCCCGGCAGCAGGTGCGGTACGCCGAGCTGACCATCACCCCGTTCTCCTCCACCCGGCGCGGCATCGACGAGGGCGCCTTCATGGCCGCGATCGAGGACGCCCGCAAGGCGGCCGAGGCCGAGTTCGGGACCGTACTGCGCTGGTGCTTCGACATTCCCGGCGAGGCCGGCCTGGAGTCCGCCGAGGAGACGACACGGCTCGCCACCGACGACCGGCTGCGCCCCGAGGGCCTGGTCTCCTTCGGGCTCGGCGGCCCCGAGATCGGCGTCGGCCGGCCGCAGTTCAAGCCGTACTTCGACCGGGCCATCGCCGCCGGCCTCCACTCGGTGCCGCACGCCGGCGAGACCACCGGCCCGCAGACGGTGTGGGACGCCCTCACCGACCTGCGCGCCGAGCGCATCGGACACGGCACCAGCTCCGCCCGGGACCCGAAGCTGCTGGCGCACCTCGCCGAGCACCGGATCCCCCTGGAGGTGTGCCCGACGTCGAACATCGCCACCCGCGCGGTGCGCACCCTGGACGAGCACCCGCTCAAGGAGTTCACCCGCGCCGGAGTCCTGGTGACCATCAACTCCGACGACCCGCCGATGTTCGGCACCGACCTCAACAACGAGTACGCCGTCGCCGCCCGGCTCCTCGGCCTCGACGCGCGCGGGCTGGCCGGCCTGGCGAAGAACGCGGTCCAGGCGTCGTTCCTGGACGCGCCGGGCAAGGCCAGGATCAGCGACGAGATCGACGCGTACACCGCCGCCTGGCTGTCCTCCTGAGACGGGACGCGACCATGGACTCCCCGCGCGACCTGACCGCCGTGGCCCACCGCGGCGACCCGTACCGGTACCGCGAGAACACGATCGACTCCCTGCGCTCCGCGCTCGCCCGCGGCGCGGACGCGGTGGAGACCGACGTGCGCCTCACCCGGGACGGCGTGCCCGTGCTGCTGCACGACGAGACGCTGAAGCGCCTGTGGCAGCGGGACCGGCCGCTGCGCTCCCTGACGGCCGAGGAGGTGCGGGGGCTGACGGCGGGCCGGGTGCCGACGCTCGCCGAGGCGCTGGCCGCGACCGACGGCAGCCGGCTGATGCTCGACCTGCCGGGCGGACCGGGTGAGCGGGCCGTCCGGCGCATCGTGGACGTGGTCCGCGAGAGCGGGGCCGAGGACCGCGTCTACTACTGCGCGGGCGCGTCCGCCATGCTCGCCGTGCGGGCCGCCGACCCCGCCGCCGAGATCGCGCTGACCTGGGCGACGGCGGCACCGCCCCGGCCGGCGCTGCTGGCGGCCGTCCGCCCGCGCTGGCTCAACTACCGCTTCGGGCTGGTGGACCGGGCGCTGGCCGAACGCGTCCACCGGGACGGCTGTCTGCTCTCCGTCTGGACGCCGGACACCCGGCGCTCCATGCGCCGGCTGATCGGCCTGGGGGTCGACTCGATCACGACCAACCGCATCGACACGCTGTGCGCCCTGCGCGACGCCGGCGCCGGCGCCGGTCGCCCCGCTCCCGTCTGAGCCGCAGCCGCGCCCGCCGGACCCGGTCCCCACGCGAGGTCGCGCGTACGCGCGGGGCACGGGCACCGGCGCGGCGCGGCACAGCGGGTGCCTGGCCCAGAGGATGAACGGCGCGATCGGTACGGGCGAGGTCACGGACCCGGCACGGTCGCCGGCTCCTCGGCGTCGTGCAGTGCCCAGGCGGTCGGCGGTTCCCACGTGACCGCGCCGGCGACCTCTGCACTCCGCGGTCCACCACGCGGTGAACCGATCACGCCCGCCCGTCTCCTACACGCCCACGATCCCGTTCCACCGCTTCGCGAACTCGGCCCGCTCCCCCGCCGCGATGTCCCGCGCGATCGCGAGCCGCGCCCGCATCGACGCGTCCGGGAAGATCAGCGGGTCCTCGGCCAGGGCCGCCCTCTCCGCGTCGCCGGAGGAGGCGAGCACGTCGCGGGCGGCCGGGACCGGGCAGACGTAGTTGACCCAGGAGACCAGCTCGGCGGCGACCTCGGGCTGGTAGTAGTGGTCGATCAGCCGCTCGGCGTTGGCCTTGTGGCGGGCCAGGTTGGGGATCATCAGGGACTCCGCCCACAGCTCGGCGCCCTCCTGCGGGACGACGAACTCGATGTCCGGGTCGTCCGCCTGGAGCTGGATCACGTCGCCGGAGTACGCCTGGCAGGCCCAGACATCCCCGCCGGCGAGGTCCTTGATGTAGTCGTTGCCGGTGAAGCGGCGGATCTGGCCCTTGGCCACCTGCTTCTCCACCCGGTCGCACATCGCGTGGAAGTCGTCCGCCCGCCAGTCGGTGATGTCCACGCCGTCGCCCAGCATCAGCAGCGCGAACGCCTCGTCGAGCCCGGAGAGCAGGGTCACCCGGCCCTTGAGGTCGTCCGCCCACAGGTCGGACACGTGCTGGATCTCCCGGCCGAGGCGGCGGCGGTTGTAGGCGATGCCGGTGATGCCCGACTGCCACGGCACGGTGCACGCGCGGCCGGGGTCGAAGGCGGGCGAACGCAGCAGCGGGTCCAGGTACTCGGTGACGTTCGGCTGGCGGGAGCGGTCCATCTCCTGCACCCAGCCGAGCCGGACGAACCGCCCGCACATCCAGTCGCTGATGACGATCAGGTCGCGGTCGGTGGGCTGACGGTTCATCAGGGACGGGCTGATCTTGCCGAAGAACTCGTCGTTGTCGTTGATCTCCTCGATGTACTCGACGGAGATGCCCGTCCGCTTCTCGAACGCCTCCAGCGTGGGCCGCCGGCTCGGACGCTCGTCGTCGGTGTCGATGTACAGCGGCCAGTTCGCCCAGGTCAGCCGCGGCTCGGCGGCGGACCGGTCGGTCGCGGCCCGGTCGCCCGGGGCGACGTAGGCGGCCGGTACGCCGCAGCCGGCCAGCGCGCCGAGTGCGGTGCAGCCGCCCAGGCCGCGCAGCAGGGTCCGACGGGAGAGCGAGGGCGTCCTCGGGATCAGGGGCATGGCCGCAGGATTTCGCGCCCGCGCTCACCGGGACAATCGACGCTGCGTCGAGCACGCCCGTACAGGCCCGACACCCTGTCTACCGGGGCGAGTTCACGGCTGACGCGGAGCGGCCCCGGAGGGGGGTTCCCGTCCGGGGCCGCACACGGGCCGGCGGCGTCAGCCGTCCAGTGAAGGTCAGCCGTCCAGCGACGTCATCACGTGCTTGATCCGGGTGTAGTCCTCGAAGCCGTAACCCGACAGGTCCTTGCCGTAGCCGGACTTCTTGAAGCCGCCGTGCGGCATCTCGGCGACCAGCGGGATGTGGGTGTTGATCCACACGCAGCCGAAGTCGAGCCTCTTGGACATCCGCATGGCGCGGCCGTGGTCCTTGGTCCACACCGAGGAGGCCAGCGCGTAGTCGACGCCGTTGGCCCACTCGACCGCCTGGTCCTCGTCGCGGAAGGACTGGACCGTGATGACGGGGCCGAAGACCTCGTTCTGGATGATCTCGTCGTCCTGCTTGAGGCCGGATACGACGGTCGCGGCGTAGAAGTAGCCCTTGTCGCCGACCTGGTGGCCGCCCGCCTCGACCTTGGCGTGGGCCGGCAGGCGCTCGATGAACCCGGCCACCTGCTTGAGCTGGTTGGGGTTGTTGAGCGGGCCGTAGGCGACGTCCTCGTCGTCCGGCTGACCGGTCTTGATGTCGGACGCGGCCTTCGCGAGCGCGCTCACGAACTCGTCGTGGATCGACTCGTGGACCAGCACGCGGGTGGCCGCGGTGCAGTCCTGGCCGGCGTTGAAGTAGCCCGCCTCCGAGATGCCCGCGACGGCCTTGGGGATGTCGGTGTCCTCGAAGACCACGACCGGGGCCTTGCCGCCCAGCTCCAGGTGGACCCGCTTGAGGTCCTTGGAGGCGGACTCCGCGACCGACATGCCGGCCCGTACCGAGCCGGTGATGGAGGCCATCGCCGGGGTCGGGTGCTCGACCATCAGGCGGCCGGTGTCGCGGTCGCCGCAGACGACGTTGAAGACGCCCTTGGGCACGATCGAGCCGATGATGTCGGCCATCAGGGCCGTGGAGGCGGGGGTGGTGTCCGAGGGCTTGAGGACGACCGTGTTGCCCGCGGCGAGCGCCGGGGCGAACTTCCACACGGCCATCATCATCGGGTAGTTCCACGGCGCGACCTGCGCGCAGACGCCGATCGGCTCACGGCGGATCATGGAGGTCAGGCCCTCCATGTACTCACCGGCCGACCGGCCCTCCAGCATCCGCGCCGCGCCCGCGAAGAAGCGGATCTGGTCGACCATCGGCGGGATCTCCTCGGAGCGGGTCAGCCCGACGGGCTTGCCCGTGTTCTCCACCTCGGCCGCGATCAGCTCCTCGGCGCGCTCCTCGAACGCGTCCGCGATCTTGAGCAGGGCCTTCTGCCGCTCGGCCGGGGTGGTGTCGCGCCAGGCCGGGAAGGCCGCCGCGGCGGCCGCCATGGCGGCGTCGACGTCCGCCTGCCCGGACAGGGGGGCGGTCGCGTAGGCCTCGCCCGTGGCGGGGTTGACCACTTCGGTGGTCCGTCCGTCGGCGGCGTCCCGGAACTCACCGTCGATGTAGTTGCGCAGACGACGCAGCTCGGTGCTCACTGCCGGCCCTCCAAGTTCGGGTGTCTTCGGATCTCTCAGTGTCCAAGCACTGAGACACCCACCCTAGACGCAGACCCGACGTTTTCAACACCCCCGGTCGCCTCCAGGTTGCGAAATCCGCAGAGTCTGACCACACAGACAACGAATTTCATCGATCTGGCCTTGCAAAACTGTCGAGACGTCGTGCACAGTGAAGTCGTGGCCAGTCGAAGCGCAGACCAGAGGGACTCCCGCGAGTCCAGGAACGGCGGTCCCCAGTTGGACGCCGTCTCCCTCGCCATCATCGAACAGCTCCAGCAGGACGGCCGCCGGCCGTACGCCGCGATCGGCAAGGCCGTGGGCCTGTCGGAGGCGGCCGTGCGCCAGCGCGTCCAGAAGCTGCTCGACCAGGGCGTGATGCAGATCGTCGCCGTGACGGACCCGCTCACCGTGGGCTTCCGCCGCCAGGCGATGGTCGGTGTCAACGTCGAGGGCGACGTGGAGTCCGTCGCCGACGCGCTGACGGCCATGTCCGAGTGCGAGTACGTGGTGATGACCGCGGGCTCCTTCGACCTGATGGTGGAGGTCGTCTGCGAGGACGACGACCACCTCCTCGAGGTCATCAACCGACGCATCCGGGCCGTCCCCGGAGTGCGCTCCACCGAGAGCTTCGTCTACATGAAGCTCAAGAAGCAGACCTACATGTGGGGAACCCGATAATCGTGAGCACCGACAGCCCCAAGGACCTCAGCAGGACCGCGTACGACCACTTGTGGATGCACTTCACCCGCATGTCGTCGTACGAGAACGCCCCCGTCCCCACCATCGTCCGCGGTGAGGGCACCCACATCTACGACGACAAGGGCAAGCGCTACCTCGACGGTCTCGCCGGCCTGTTCGTGGTCCAGGCCGGACACGGCCGCACGGAGCTGGCCGAGACCGCCTCGAAGCAGGCGCAGGAGCTGGCCTTCTTCCCGGTGTGGTCCTACGCCCACCCGAAGGCCGTCGAGCTGGCCGAGCGCCTCGCCCACGAGGCCCCCGGCGACCTCAACAAGGTCTTCTTCACCACCGGCGGCGGTGAGGCGGTCGAGACCGCCTGGAAGCTGGCCAAGCAGTACTTCAAGCTGATGGGCAAGCCGACCAAGTACAAGGTCATCTCCCGCGCGGTCGCCTACCACGGCACCCCGCAGGGCGCCCTGTCCATCACCGGCCTGCCGGCCCTGAAGGCCCCCTTCGAGCCGCTCGTCCCGGGCGCGCACAAGGTGCCGAACACCAACATCTACCGCGCCCCGATCCACGGCGACGACCCCGAGGCCTTCGGCCGCTGGGCCGCCGACCAGATCGAGCAGCAGATCCTGTTCGAGGGCCCGGAGACGGTCGCGGCCGTCTTCCTGGAGCCCGTGCAGAACGCCGGCGGCTGCTTCCCGCCCCCGCCCGGGTACTTCCGGCGGGTGCGCGAGATCTGCGACCAGTACGACGTGCTGCTCGTCTCGGACGAGGTCATCTGCGCCTTCGGCCGCCTGGGCACGACCTTCGCCTGCGACAAGTTCGGCTACGTGCCGGACATGATCACCTGCGCCAAGGGCATGACCTCGGGCTACTCCCCGATCGGCGCCTGCATCATCTCCGACCGCCTCGCCGAGCCGTTCTACCAGGGTGACAACACCTTCCTGCACGGCTACACCTTCGGCGGCCACCCGGTCTCCGCCGCGGTCGGCATCGCCAACCTCGACCTGTTCGAGCGCGAGGGCCTCAACCAGCACGTGCTCGACAACGAGGGCAACTTCCGCGCGACCCTGGAGAAGCTCCTCGACCTGCCGATCGTCGGCGACGTCCGCGGCAACGGCTTCTTCTACGGCATCGAGCTGGTCAAGGACAAGCACACCAAGGAGTCCTTCAGCGACGAGGAGACCGAGCGCGTCCTGTACGGCTTCCTCTCCAAGAAGCTCTTCGAGAACGGCCTGTACTGCCGTGCCGACGACCGCGGCGACCCGGTCATCCAGCTCGCCCCGCCGCTGATCTCCAACCAGGAGACCTTCGACGAGATCGAGCAGATCCTGCGCGCCACGCTGACGGAGGCGTGGACGAAGCTCTGATCCCAGGCTCTCCGTCCTCCGGTCATCCTTTCGGATGATCGTCCCGGCCCCGGCGCCGCCCGTTCGAGTGAGAACGGCGGCCCGGGGCCGCGTGCTGTCCGGCCTCCCCCCGGCGACTGCCTACGGTGCCCAGTGACCGATCGGCCCCGCCTTCGTTCCCCCGTACGAGGGACACGACCGGGGAAACACGGATCAGAACCGAGGTGTACGCCCATGGAGGCCCCGCCGGACAACGACGTGCTCTGGGCCCGCGCCCTGCACTTCCAGCACCATGACGGCTCCCCCGCGCTGCAAGGCGTGTCGCTCGGCGTCCGCGAGGGCGAGATCCTCGCCGTGAGCGGCCCGCGCGGCAGCGGCAAGACCACCCTGCTGCGCTGCCTGTCCGGGCTGGAGCGCCCCCAGGACGGCGAGGTGTGGTTCAACAGCGTGCCGGTGCACACCATGGGCCCGCTCGGCCGTGAGCGGCTGCGCCGTGACCGCTTCGGCTGGATCGACCCCGCCCCGGTGCTCGTCCCGGAGCTGAACGCCTGGGAGAACGCCGCCCTCCCCCTCATGCTGCGCGGCTCGGGCCGGCGCCGGGCCAAGACCGCCGCGCTGGAGTGGCTGGACCGCCTCGACGTCGGCGACAAGGCACGCAGACGCCCGCACGAACTGCGGCAGGCCGAACGCCAGCGCGTCTGCATCGCCCGCGCGCTCGCCGTCGGCCCCGCCGTCCTCTTCGCCGACGAGCCGACGGCCCCGCTGCACCGCGCCGACCGCGCCCACGTGCTGCGCACGCTCACCACGGCGGCCCGCTCCCACGGCATCACCGTCCTCCTCGCCACGCACGACGCGCAGACCGCCGCCCTCGCGGACCGCACGGTGGCGTTGCTGGACGGGCGGCGGGTGCGGACCGTGCACCTGCCCCCGCTCGCGGAGACCACGGTGGCCACCGGCACCGGCGGGGCCGGCGGCACCCCCGGAACGGAAGGCCGGGCGGCGTGCTCGCTCTCCGCCTGACCCGCGCCGCCCGCCTCGCCGTCCAGCTGCGCCGCCTGCTGGTCGCGGCGGCCTCGGCGGGCACGGGCTTCCTGCTGCTGTGCGCCCTCGGCCACGCGATGACCCACCCTGACGACGCCGGCTCCTCCGCCCTCCGCCTGGCCTGGTGCGCGGCCCCGCTGGCCGCCACGGTGTACCTCGCCGTCGCCGTGGCCCGCACCGATCCCGGTGCCCGGCCCCGGCCGGGACTGTCGGCGATCGGCCTCGGCCCCGGCCGCCTGATGGCCGTCTCGGCGCTGACCACGGCCCTGTCCGCCGCGCTCGGCTCGGTGGTGGCCCTGTTCTGCTTCCTCCAGCTGCGCGGCGACCTGACGGGCGCCCCCGCCGGCGGCGCCGTGACGGAGGCGCTGGCCCTCGGCCAGTCCCTTCCCGTGCCGGCGGCCGTGACGCTGCTGACCCTGGTACCGGCCGGCGCGTCGGCCGCGGTGGCGCTGACGCTGCGCCCCCGCGATCCCCGGCCGGCCCGTCCCACGGGCACCCGCCGCTACGGCCGCTTCGGCGCGTACGGCTGGGGCGCGGCCCGCGAGACCTTCGGCGCCTACGGCCGCTACGGCGCCCGCCTGGCCCCGGCGACGGCGCCGACCGCGGGTACGGCGCTCACGTCGCCGCCTGTGCCCACCGGTGCCGCCCCAGCGGCTCGGGTGGACACAGGCGGCACCCTGCTCACGCAGGCGAGTGACACCCACCCCCCAGCCGCAACGGACGGCAACCGGACGCCGGACGCCGAACCCGCCCCCCGCCCCGACACCACCACCCTCCCCTGGGGCATCGCCGTACTCACCGCGGGCCTCGCCGTCGAGACGTACGCCGGCGACTCGGTCGCCCCCGGCACCACTCCCTCCGCCGGCGTCCTCATCGGCTGGGCCCTGACCGCCCTCGGCCTCGCGCTGGCCGGCCCGGGTCTCACCCACCTCTGCGGCCGCCTGCTCCAGACGGCCCGCCCCGACGCCCTGCGCCTGCTCGCCGGCCGCGTCCTCATGGAGGAGTCGCAGCGCATCGGCCGTCCCCTCGGCGTCGTCTGCGCCGTGGCCTGCGCCGGCTACGCCGCCGTCGCGGTGTACGACGCGGACGGACCGGCCTTCGGCCCGCTGAGCACCCTCGGCGCCCTCGTCGTGGCCGGCTGCACGGTGGCCACGCTCCTCACCGCGGCCGTGGAGGCCCGGCAGGCCCGTGCCGACACGACGGACGCCCTGCTGCGGCTGGGCGCGCCGCACTCGACCCTGCGCGCCGCCGCCGCCGTACGCGCCGGCGCGCTGCTCGCCCTGTTCGGCCCGCTGACCCTGATCGTCGCGGAACTCGCGTCACTGCCCCTGTCCCGTTGATCCCCTGCCCCCAGCGCAGGCCGCACACCCGGGCCGCACACCCCCGAAAAAAATCTCGAAAAAATCCCCGAGCGGCGATGAGATCCACCCGCCTCTCGCGTCTAACCCTTCGAACGGCATGACAACAGCAGGACATTGACGGGAGAGGCCCCCATGTACCAGCAGATGATCTTCGTGAACCTGGCGACCAACGACATCGACGCGACGAAGAAGTTCTTCACCGAGCTCGGCTACGAGATCAACGCCCAGTTCAGCGACGAGAGCACCGCGTCGGTCGTGATCAGCGACACGATCGTCGTGATGCTGCTCGCCCGGTCGAAGTACGCCGAGTTCACGAAGAAGGAGATCGTGGACTCCACGAAGCACAGCGAGGTGCTGATCGCGCTGAGCGCCGAGAGCCGCGAGAAGGTCGACGAGCTGGTGGACAGGGCGATCGCCGCCGGCGGCTCCGCCACCGGCGAGACCCAGGACCACGGCTTCATGTACGGCCGCGCCTTCAACGACCTCGACGGCCACACCTTCGAGGTCGTGTGGATGGACCCGGCGGCGGTCGAGGGCTGAGGTCCCCGCAGGTCCAGGGGCGCCTTTCGGAACCGGTCCGGTTCGAACGGCGCCCCCTAGCATGGGCGGGTGGATCCGACACCCGCCCAGCCCCATGCCCCCGCACCGGTCCAGTCCCACCACGCCTCGCACGACCGGGAGATCGAGAGCCTCGCCGAGTTCGACGCGGTCGTCTCTGCGTACGGCACACTCGCCCACTACCGCGTCCAGGCCGTCGACCTGACGGCCCGTACGGACGCCCTCATGTCCGCCGACCCCACGGGCGCCGTCTTCCTCGGCTGCCCGATGGCCCCCGAGGCCGCCACCCGGGTCCGCGCCGCCGGCGCCCTGGTCTTCCCGCCCATACCGGGACTGCCCTTCGACCCGTACCGGGGACGCGTCTACTCCCCCGACGAGCTGTTCGCCTCCCTCGCCGACGGCTACGAGGCGACACCGGACGCCCGCGCCTACGACTGGTTCCAGCGGACCAAGGCCGACGGCGACGTCTTCGCCTCCATGCTGCGCGCGATCCACGACGACTCCGTGTCGGACGCCCTCGACGAACTCCTCACCGGCGCCCGGGTGGTGGGCGTCATGGGCGGTCACGCCATGGCGCGCGGCACCAGGGAGTACGCGGGCGCCGCCCGCCTCGGCCGCGAACTGGCCCGGGCCGGCTTCACGGTGGCCACCGGCGGCGGTCCGGGCGCGATGGAGGCGGCCAACCTCGGCGCCTACGCCGCCCCGCTCGACGACGCCGTACTGGACGACGCCCTGCTGCTCCTGGCGAAGGTCGCCTCGTTCACGCCGTCGGTCACCGACTGGGCCCGGTCCGCCTTCGAGGTGCGCGAACGCTGGCCCCACGGCGGCGCCTCCGTCGGCATCCCCACCTGGTTCTACGGCCACGAGCCGCCCAACGCCTTCGCGGCGCACATCGCCAAGTACTTCGCCAACGCCACCCGCGAGGACGGCCTGCTGGCCCGCTCGAACGCCGGCGTCGTCTTCCTGCCGGGCGCGGCCGGGACCGTACAGGAGATCTTCGACAACGCGACGCCGAACTACTACGAGTCGCGGGGCGAGCCCACGCCGATGGTGCTGGTGGACCGGGCGCACTGGACGGAGAGACTGCCCGCGTGGCCGCTGCTGACGTCACTCGCCGGGGGACGGACGATGGAGTCCCGGATCGCGCTGGTCGACCGGATCGAGGAGGCTCCCGAGGCGCTGAAACGTCTCGGCGGTTAATAAGAGGGCAAAGCCAAGTCCCTTGACGGGCATATGCGTTGACACTGCTTATGCAACGCTTATAGACCAGTGAGGCTCGTGGGTGTGCCGATGCCGCCTCACCGCGCGTCGGCACCCTCTCCACCCCCCGCATCCGCGCTCCCGCAAAGGACAAACGTGGCAGTCCTGTCCATACTCAGCCGCACGGCATCCCGCCGTAGCGTTCGCGCCCTCGGTGTCGTCGCCGCCTCGGCGGCCCTGGCGGTCGGCGCCGCCGGCAACGCCCTCGCCTGCGACATCAGCGAGTTCTCCGCCGCCGCGAAGTGCGACGGCGACAAGGGTGTCATCACCGTCACCGACGTGGACCCGGCCGGCGTCCCCGCCACCGTCAGCGTCTACCTCCAGAACAACGGCTCCGACGCCCAGAAGATCGGCGAGCAGGTGGTCAAGGGCTCGCGCGAGGGCACCACCATCACCTTCGCCGCGGACTGGAAGCCGAACGCCGAGTACCGCATCCACGTCAAGGCCGAGACGTACGTCGACGAGGACATCAAGCCGAACCTCGTGACCCCGTCGACCCCCTGCAAGACGGAGAGCACGCCGACGCCGACCCCGTCGGAGAGCTCCTCCACCCCGGCCGAGGAGACGGAGACGCCGGCCCCGGCGCCCTCCACGTCGGCCCCCGCACCGTCCGAGAGCGAGAGCACGGCCCCGGCCGCCGTGCCGAGCAACGCCCCGTCCCCGGCGGCCGGTGAGTCCAACCTCGCCGAGACCGGCGCCGGCTCCAACACCGGCATGATCGCCGGCATCGCGGCGGCCCTGGTCGCCGTCGGTGGCGGCGCGGTCTTCTTCGGCCTGCGCCGACGCGGAGCCAACGGCGACCGCTGACGCCCGTACCGGTACGCGGCACCGGTGGCCCGTCCCCGTCCGGGGGGCGGGCCACCGTCGCACCGGCTCACCCGGACGACGCCACCACCAGCTGCGGGATCACCCCAGCACCACGATGTCCGCCGCGTCGAACTCCACCCCGACCGTGTCCCCCACCTCCGGCGCCGCCCGCAGCGCGCAGGCCGCCTCCAGGCGCGGCGCGCCCTCGGGACTCAGGTGCACGGCGACGTGCGTGCCCCGGAAGGTGCGGGCGGTCACCGTGCAGCGCAGGCCCGCGTCGGCGGCGACGAGGCGCACGCCGGCCGGCCGGACGAGCAGGGTACGGGCGCCCTGCGGGGCGTCGTCGGGGACCGGCACCTTGCCCCACGGGGTGTTCGCGGCCTGCCCGGCGACGGTCGCCTCGACGACGTTGTCGAAGCCGAGGAAGCGGGCCACGAAGGCGTCGGCCGGCCGCTGCCACACCTGAAGGGGCGTCCCCGACTGGGCGATGCGCCCGTCCCGCATGACCACGACCCGGTCGGCGAGCGCGAAGGCCTCGCCCTGGTCGTGCGTCACGGCGAGCACGGTGGTGCCCAGCCGGCCGAACAGCTCCCGCAGCTCGACGACGAGGCGTTCCCGCAGCGAGCGGTCGAGCTGGCCGAGCGGCTCGTCCAGCATCAGCAGCCGCGGCCGGGGCGCGAGGGCGCGGGCCAGCGCCACCCGCTGCTGCTCACCGCCGGAGAGCGCGGCGACGGACCGGCGGGCGGCGCCGGGCAGCCCCACCAGCTCCAGCAACTCCCCCACCCGCTCCTGCTGCGCGGCACGTGAGGCGCCGCGCATCCGGGGCCCGAAGGCGATGTTCCCGGCCACGTCCCGCTGCGGGAACAGCTGGTGGTCCTGGAACATCAGCCCGACCCCGCGCCGGTGCGCGGGCACCCCGGACTGGTCCCGCCCGTCCAGCGTCACCCGCCCGGCGTCCAGCGGCTGGAGCCCGGCGACCGCCCTCAGCAGCGTCGACTTGCCGCTGCCGCTGGGCCCGAGCACGCACACCACCTCGTGCTCGGCGACCTCCAGGTCGACGGCGTCGAGCACGGCCCGCCCGCCGAAACGGACGGTCGCGCCTTCGAGACTCAGCAGGCTCGGTGGCATCTAGAACTCCCCGCTCCGGTCGGTCCGCAGCCGCTCCAGCACCACCAGGGCCACGGCACACACCAGCATCAGAATCGTCGACAGGGCCATCGCCTGGCCGTAGTTCATGTCCCCGGGCCGCCCCAGCAGGCGGGCCACGGCCACCGGCAGCGTCGGGTTGTCGGGCCGCGCGATGAACACGGTCGCCCCGAACTCGCCGAGCGACACCGCGAAGGCGAACCCGGCCGCGACGAGCAGGGCCCGCCGCACCATCGGCAGGTCCACCTCGCGCCACACCCGCCACGGCGACGCCCCCAGCACCGTCGCCGCCTCCCGCAGCCGCTCGTCCACCGCCCGCAGCACCGGCAGCATGGTCCGTACGACGAACGGGACACCGACCAGCGCCTGCGCGAGCGGCACCAGGATCCAGGAGGAGCGCAGGTCCAGCGGCGGTTCGTCCAGCGCGATCAGGAACCCGAAGCCGACCGTCACGGCGGACACCCCGAGCGGCAGCATCAGCAGCGCGTCGAAACCGCGCACGAAACGGCCCGCGTCGCGCCGGGTCAGCGCGGTGGCGGCCAGCGCGCCGATCACCACGGCGATGGCGGTGGCGGCGACGGCGTACTGGAGGGAGTTGCCGACCGCCTCGATCGGCGGGACGAGGAAGGTGCCGCCGTCCTCGCGGGTCAGCGCCCGGTAGTAGCCGAAGCCGGGGGCGCCGAGCGAGCGCTGCACCAGTACGGCCAGCGGCAGCACGACCAGGCCCGCGACGGTGAGCAGGACCCCGGTCAGCAGGGCCCACTGCCCGGCACCGCGCGGCCGGCGGGCGGTCGTGGCCGCGTCCACCAGCCGCAGGGCCGTCTCCCGCCGCCGTACCGTCCAGGCGTGCACGGCGAGGACGGCGGCGACCGCCGCGAACTGGATCAGTGTCAGCACGGCGGCCGTAGACAGGTCGAAGACCTGCGAGGTCTGCCGGTAGATCTCCACCTCCAGGGTGGAGAAGGCGGGCCCGCCGAGGATCTGGACGACACCGAAGGAGGTGAAGGTGAACAGGAACACCATCAGCGAGGCCGCGGCCACGGCGGGCGCGAGCGCGGGCAGCGTCACCTGCCGCCAGGCCCTGGGCCGCGAGGCGCCGAGCATCCGCGCGGCCTCCTCCTGGCGCGGGTCGAGCTGCGCCCACAGACCGCCGACGGTGCGGACCACGACGGCGTAGTTGAAGAAGACGTGCGCGAGCAGGATCGCCCACACGGTGGTGTCCAGCCGTACGCCCCACAGCTCGTCGAACAGCCCGCCGCGCCCGACCAGGGCCAGGAACGCCGTACCGACGACGACCGTCGGCAGCACGAACGGCACCGTCACCACGGCCCGCAGCACCTGCTTGCCGGGGAAGTCGAGGCGGGCGAAGGCGTAGGCGCCGGGCAGGGCGACGAGCAGCGTGAGCGCGGTGGAGGCCAGCGCCTGCCAGGTGGTGAACCACAGCACGTGCCGGACGTCGGACTGGGCGAGCACGTCCCCGATCCGCCCGAACCGCCAGACCCCGTCGACCTCCAGTCCGCGCGCGACGATCGCGGCGACGGGGTAGGCGAAGAACACCGCGAAGAACGCGACGGGCACCGCCATCAGGGCGAGCCGCGCCGCGCTCCCGCGCACGGTCCTGGTCCTCGTCCCGGCCCTGCCTACTTCAGTACGAGAGAGGTCCACGCCTTGACCCACTCGTCGCGGTGGTCGGCGATCTTCGCCGGGTCCATGGTCTGCGGGTCCTCGGCCCGCGGCCCGAACTTCCGGAACGCCTCGGGCAGCCGCGCGCCCTCGCGGACCGGGTGGACGAACATGTTCAGCGGCAGGTCCTCCTGGAACCGCTCGCCGATGAGGAAGTCGAGGAGCGCCTTGCCGCCCTCGGGGTTCGCGGCGTTGCTCAGCAGACCCGCGTACTCGACCTGGCGGAAGCAGGTGCCCTCGGCGACGCCCGTCGGCGCGGTGGCCGGCTGCGGGTCGGCGTAGATCACCTCGGCGGGCGGGGAGGAGGCGTAGGAGACGACGAGCGGACGATCGCCCTTGGCCTTCTTGCCGCCGGCCGAGCCGGAGAACTCCTCGTTGTACGCCTGCTCCCAGCTGTCGACGACCTTGACGCCGTTCGCCTTGAGCTTCTTCCAGTAGTCCTGCCAGCCCTCGTCCCCGTACGCGGCGGCCGTGCCGAGCAGGAAGCCGAGGCCGGGGGACGAACTGCCGGCGTTCTCGGTGACGAGCAGGTCCTTGTACGCGGGCTCGGCGAGGTCGTCGAGGGAGTCCGGCGGGGTCAGCCCGCGCTCGCTGAAGTACGCCTTGTCGTAGTTGACGCACACGTCACCGGTGTCGACGGGCGTGACGCGGTGCTCGGCGTCGGCCTGGAACGCGGGGTCGACCCGGTCGAGGCCCTTCGCCTCGTACGGCTGGAACAGCCCGTTGTCGAGCGCGCGGGACAGCAGGGTGTTGTCGACGCCGAAGAAGACGTCGCCCTGGGGGTTGTCCTTGGTGAGGATGGCCTTGTTGACGGCCTGCCCGGCGTCGCCGTCCTCCAGGACCCTGACCTTGTAGCCGGAGCTCTTCTCGAAGGCGGCGACGACGTCCTTCGAGGCCGCCCACGAGTCGTGGCTGACCAGCGTCACGGTCCTGGAGTCGCCGGAGCCCTGCCCGTCGCCGTCGGACGACGATCCGCACGCGGCCAGGCCGCCGACCATGCCGAGGCCGAGGGCCAGGGCGGCGGCCTTCTTGGTGATGCTCACTGATTCCTCCTGGGTGACCAGGAGAAGACGCGGCCCCGCCCGCAGCCCCTGGGGACCTCGGGCAGGGCGCAACAGCTCGAGTGATGACCGATCTCCCTACCCAGAATGACCTGGGCCAGGTTCGGAGGGTCTGCGGCCGGTGCCGCACTCTCAGCGCTGTGGCGCTCCCCTGTCGGAATATGAAGATGTACTGACGTATGAAAGATGTACTGACGTACGAAGGTGTACTGACGTATGAAGCTGTACGCCGGTCAGGTTACCGCTCGCTCGCGGCGAGCTGACCACACGCCCCGTCGATCTCCTGGCCACGGGTGTCCCGGATCGTCACCGGCACACCGTGCGCCGCGATCGCCTCGACGAACGCCTTCTCGTCCTCGGGCCGCGACGCGGTCCACTTCGAGCCGGGCGTCGGGTTGAGCGGGATGAGGTTGACGTGCACGGGCCTGCCCTTGAGCAGCCGCCCGAGCCGGTCACCGCGCCACGCCTGGTCGTTGATGTCCCGGATCAGCGCGTACTCGATGGACAGCCGGCGCCCGGACACCGCCGCGTACTCGAACCCGGCGTCCAGCACCTCGCGGACCTTCCAGCGCGTGTTGACGGGGACGAGGGTGTCGCGCAGCTCGTCGTCCGGCGCGTGCAGCGAGATGGCGAGGCGGCACTTGAAGCCCTCGCCGGTGAAGCGGTGGATAGCGGGGACGAGGCCGACCGTGGAGACGGTGATGCCCCGCTGGGACAGGCCCAGTCCGTCGGGCTCGGGGTCGGTGAGGCGGCGGATGGCCCCCACGACGCGGTTGTAGTTGGCCAGGGGCTCGCCCATGCCCATGAACACGATGTTGCTGAGCCGCGCCGGCCCGCCGGGGACCTCACCGTCCCTGAGCGCCCGCATTCCGTCGACGATCTGGTGCACGATCTCGGCCGTCGACAGGTTCCGGTCCAGGCCGGCCTGCCCGGTGGCGCAGAACGGGCAGTTCATGCCGCAACCCGCCTGGGAGCTGATGCACATGGTGACCCGGTCCGGGTAGCGCATGAGGACGGACTCGACGAGCGTCCCGTCGAACAGCTTCCACAGCGTCTTGCGGGTGGTGCCCTGGTCGGTCGACAGATGCCGCACGACCGACATCAGCTCGGGCAGCAGCGCCTCCCGCAGACCCTGACGCGAACCGGCCGGGATGTCGGTCCACTGCTCGGGATCGTGCGCGTACCGCGCGAAGTAGTGCTGCGAGAGCTGCTTGGCGCGGAACGGCTTCTCGCCGATCGCGGCGACGGCCTCCTTGCGCTCGGCGGGCGTGAGGTCGGCGAGGTGCCGCGGCGGCTTCTTGGCTCCGCGGGGGGCGACGAATGTGAGTTCTCCGGGCTTAGGCATGGCCCTACCAGTGTCGCAGACATACGGAGAGGGACCCGCCGCCCTGTGGACAGCGAGCCCCTCAACCAAGAACCGCAGGTCAGGCCGAGCCTGCCACGATCACCTTCCGGTTCAGCCCGATCCGACGAAGATCACCAGCAGCAGCCACACCACCGGTGCCGTCGGCAGCAGTGAGTCCAGCCGGTCCATGATGCCGCCGTGCCCCGGCAGGAGCGTGCCCATGTCCTTGATGCCGAGGTCCCGCTTGATCATGGACTCGCCGAGGTCGCCCAGCGTGGCGCTGACGGCGACCGCGAGGCCGAGCAGGAGGCCCTGCCACCAGGTGCCGCCGTCGATCAGGAACTGCATGCACAGCGCGCCCGCCACCATCGCGAACGCCACCGCGCCGAGCAGGCCCTCACGGGTCTTGCCGGGGCTGATGCGGGGGGCCAGCTTGGTCCTGCCGAAGCGCCAGCCGACGGCGTAGGCGCCGGTGTCGCTGACCACCGTCAGTATCAGGAAGACGAGGACGCGCCACGCGCCGTCGTCCGCCATCAGCATCATCGCGACGAACGTGGCCAGGAACGGCACGTAGAACGCGGCGAAGAGCCCGGCCGTGACGTCCTTGAGATAGCCCTCGGGCGGTTCCGTCATCCGCCACACGAGCACTGCCAGCGCCGTGAGCGCCATGGCGACCCACGCGCCCTCGGCGCCCCGCACGTATCCGGCGACCACCATCGCCGCGCCGCCGACCGCGAGCGGCACGAGGGGCACCTTGATCCCCTTGCGCTCCTCCAGCCGCTTGGTCAGCTCCCACAGGCCCACCACGACGGCGACCACGACCACGCCGACGAAGGCGGCCTTGACGACGAACAGCGACGCGACGATCACGGCGGCCAGACCGAGCCCGACCCCTATCGCGGCCCCCAGGTCACGCCCCGCGGTCTTCTTCTGCGGCTGCGGCTGCGCCGGCTGGGGGGCTTCGGGCATGGGCTCCGGTGTTTCGCGCGGTGGCTCGTCTCGGAACAAGGGACCGCTCAGCCGAGCGGCCCCCTGGTCGTCATCCTGGTCTCCGCCGTGTTCGGGTACGTCGGGCACGATGGGCATGGGCCGAGTCTGCTGCGCGTAGTACGCATCGTAGGCGGGACCCGCCGGGGCAGCCCCCTGGGCGGGTCCCCGGTCGGACGGCCCCCAGTACCCGGCTTGTGGCGGCGCTCCCCAGGAAGAGTCGTTCATCAGACCTCGAGCAGCTCCGCTTCCTTGTGCTTCAGGAGCTCGTCCACCTGGGCGACGTACTTGGCGGTGGTGTCGTCGAGCTCCTTCTCCGCACGACGGCCCTCGTCCTCGCCGACCTCACCGTCCTTGATGAGCTTGTCGATCGCGTCCTTGGCCTTGCGGCGCACGGAGCGGATGGACACCTTGGCGTCCTCGCCCTTGCTCTTGGCGACCTTGATGTAGTCGCGGCGCCGCTCCTCGGTCAGCTCGGGGAACACCACCCGGATGATGTTGCCGTCGTTGCTGGGGTTGACGCCCAGGTCGGAGTCGCGGATCGCCTGTTCGATGTTGCGCAGGGCGCTCTTGTCGAAGGGGGTCACCACGGCCATGCGCGGCTCGGGCACGGAGAACGAGGCCAGCTGGTTGATCGGCGTCGGCGCGCCGTAGTAGTCGGCCACGATCTTGTTGAACATCGCCGGGTGCGCACGGCCGGTGCGGATCGCGGCGAAGTCCTCCTTGGCGACCACGACGGCCTTCTCCATCTTCTCCTCGGCCTCGAGGAGGGTCTCTTCGATCACCACTTGCTCCTGCGTGTCTTGAGTAGGCCCGGCTGCGGTTCCCTGTCGGGGCTGCGGCCGGCTGCGTCGCGTTCTTCCTGCACGGTTCCCGACCGGCGGGACATTGTCCATCCCCCGGCCCGGTCCCGTCCCGTCCGTCCCCCGGACAGGTGGCGTCCGCGGACAGGGGGTGGTTCTCCGGTCAGTCCCGGCTGCCCTGGTCGTCCACGAGCGTGCCGATCTTCTCACCCTTGACGGCGCGGGCGATATTGCCCTCCTTCAGGAGCTCGAAGACCACGATCGGCAGGCTGTTGTCGCGGCAGAGCGTGACGGCCGTCGCGTCGGCGACCTTCAGGTCACGGGTGATGACGTCGCCGTACCCGAGCGCGTCGAACTTCACGGCGTCCGGGTTGGTCTTCGGGTCGGAGTCGTAGACACCGTCCACGCCGTTCTTGCCCATGAGCAGCGCCTCGGCGTCGATCTCGAGGGCGCGCTGGGCGGCGGTGGTGTCGGTGGAGAAGTACGGCATGCCCATACCGGCGCCGAAGATGACCACGCGGCCCTTCTCCAGGTGGCGCACGGCGCGCAGCGGGATGTACGGCTCGGCGACCTGGCCCATGGTGATGGCGGTCTGCACGCGGCAGTCGACGCCCTCCTTCTCCAGGAAGTCCTGGAGGGCCAGGCAGTTCATCACGGTGCCGAGCATGCCCATGTAGTCGGAGCGGGCGCGGTCCATGCCGCGCACCTGCAGTTCGGCGCCGCGGAAGAAGTTGCCGCCGCCGATGACGACGGCGATCTGCGCGCCGTCGCGGACGACGGCCGCGATCTCGCGGGCGATGGCGTGCACCACGTCGGGGTCGACGCCCAGGCCCCCACCGCCGGAGAAGGCCTCTCCGGACAGCTTCAGCATGAAGCGGCCGCGTACTTTGCCGTCGTCGCTCTTCTCGGCCTTGGTGGTCATGGAGATCTCGCCTCTTTTACGTGGGTCACACACACGAAGAAGGCCACTGCCGGTGGGGGCGTTTTCGCATCCCGTACGCGGCAATGGCCTCCTCGTCAGATCTGCTGTCGTCCGCCGCCGCGCGCGCGTGCGCCACGGCATGCGCGAACGGCGCCGACGGCTGCTGTCGACCCTACCGGGGTCGCGCGTCCGTCGCGGTACGGACTCAGATGCCGACCTTGATGCGCGAGAAGCGCTTCAGGGAGACACCGGCCTCGTCCAGCACCTTCTGGACGGACTTCTTGTTGTCCAGCGCGTAGGGCTGGCCCAGCAGCGTGGCGTCCTTGAAGAAGCCGTTGAGGCGACCCTCGACGATCTTCGGCAGGGCGGCCTCGGGCTTGCCCTCGGCGCGGGTGGTCTCCTCGGCGACGCGGCGCTCGGACTCGACGACCTCGGCCGGCACGTCCTCCTTGGAGAGGTACTTCGGCGCGAAGGCGGCGATGTGCTGGGCGACGCCCTTGGCGAGCTCGGCGTTCGGCTTGTCCAGCTCGACGAGGACACCGATCTGCGGGGGCAGGTCAGGCATCGTGCGGTGCATGTACGCGGTCACGAAGCCGCCGGAGAACTGCGCGAAGCGGTCCAGGACGATCTTCTCGCCGAGGTTGGCGTTGGCCTCGTCCACGAACGCCTGGACGGTCTTGCCGGGCTCGATCTCGGAGGCGAGCAGCGCCTCGATGTCGGCCGGGGCGGCCTTGGCGACGTGCTCGGCGATGGCCTTGGCGACGTTCTGGAACTTGTCACCCTTGGCGACGAAGTCCGTCTCGCACTTCAGCTCGACGAGGACACCCGAGGTGTTGTCGTCGGCGATGATCGAGACGACGGCGCCGTTCTCGGCGGAGCGGCCCTCGCGCTTGGCGACGCCCTTCTGGCCCTTGATGCGGAGCGCCTCGACGGCCTTCTCGACGTTGCCCTCGGCCTCGTCCAGCGCCTTCTTGCAGTCCATCATGCCGGCGCCCGTGAGCTCACGGAGCTTCTTGACGTCGGCGGCGGTGTAGTTCGCCATGATTTCTGGAATCTCTCTCGAAGTCTGAAGATCTACGGGCGCCGGACGGCGGGGGCTTCGTGGGCCCCCGCCGTCCAGAACCCGAAGGTGGTGAGGGGTCAGGCCTGCTCGGCGTCCGCAGCGGGGGCCTCGGCGGCGGGCGCCTCGGCGGCAGGGGCCTCGTCAGCCGCGGCCTCGGCGGCCGGAGCCTCGGCGGCGGGGGCCTCGGCAGGCTTCTCGGCGTCGGCGGCGGGCGCCTCCTCGGCCTTCTTCTCGCCCTCGAGCAGGTCGCGCTCCCACTCGGCGAGCGGCTCGCCCGCGGCCTTGTCACCCTCGGCGGCCTTGCCGGCACCGGAACGGGCGATGAGGCCCTCGGCGACGGCGTCGGCGATCACGCGGGTGAGCAGGGTGACGGAGCGGATCGCGTCGTCGTTGCCCGGGATCTTGTAGTCGACCTCGTCGGGGTCGCAGTTGGTGTCGAGGATGGCGACGACCGGGATGTTGAGCTTCCGGGCCTCGCCGACCGCGATGTGCTCCTTCTTGGTGTCCACGATCCAGACGGCGCTGGGCACCTTGGACATCTCGCGGATACCGCCGAGGGTCTTCTCCAGCTTGGCCTTCTCGCGGGAGAGGACGAGCAGCTCCTTCTTGGTGAGGCCGGAGGCGGCCACGTCCTCGAAGTCGATCTGCTCGAGCTCCTTCAGGCGCTGCAGGCGCTTGTAGACGGTCGAGAAGTTGGTGAGCATGCCGCCCAGCCAGCGCTGGTTGACGTAGGGCATGCCGACGCGGGTGGCCTGCTCGGCGATGGCCTCCTGCGCCTGCTTCTTCGTGCCGACGAACATGACCGTGCCGCCGTGGGCGACGGTCTCCTTGACGAACTCGTAGGCGCGGTCGATGTACGACAGCGACTGGAGCAGGTCGATGATGTAGATGCCGTTGCGCTCCGTGAAGATGAAGCGCTTCATCTTCGGGTTCCAACGACGGGTCTGGTGACCGAAGTGGACGCCGCTCTCCAGCAGCTCCCGCATCGTGACGACGGCCATGGCCGTATCTCCTTGAGTTTCTCGGTTGTGCCGCGCGAGCCGGACGGCTCCCGCGCCTGACGCCCGCGATGCGCCTGCCACTAGGGACCGAGGGGCGCTGACACGAACCTTTGCGGGCTTCGTGTCGGGGCGTGCGAAGTCGACCCGGTGACCCGGATCGCCACCAGAAGTGTACGGGACCCGCGGGGCACCGGGTGACGCGGCTGTCCACAACCGTGCGGTGGTCCACAGGCGGGGGCGGAGGCAGGCGCGGGTGCGGGACGGTTTCCGCATGCGAGTGAGGCGATGGGTGAGTGCGTGCGCGTGGGTGACGCTGCTGTCGGCCGTCCTGGCCCCGGAAGCGCCACGACCGGAGCCGGCGGGCGCCCCGGCGGCCTCCGTGCCGGTGTCCGCGTCGATGCCGGCGGCACCGGAGTCGGGCGTCCGGCGGCTTCCGGACCCGGTGGTGCCGGCCGTGGCCCGTGTCTGGCCGGTCGGCGACCGGCCGGCGGTGTCACGGGGCTGGGAGCCCCCGGCGACCGCGTACGGCCGGGGCCACCGCGGCGTGGACCTGACGGCGGCGGCCGGGACCCCGGTGCGGGCGGTGGCGGCGGGGAAGGTGACGTTCGCGGGGCGGGTGGCGGGCAGGGGCGTCGTCTCGGTGGAACTGACGGGGACGGGCGATCCACCTCTGCGGACGACGTACGAACCGGTGGCGGCGTCGGTCCGGAAGGGCGACGCGGTGACGGCCGGCGAGGTGGTCGGCGCGGTGGAGCCGACGGGCTCCCACTGCGTGGGCTGCCTGCACTGGGGCGTGCTGCGCGGCGACGTCTACGTCGACCCGCTCACCCTGCTCCCACCGTGGCTCCTGTCCTCGGGACCGTCGAGGCTGCTGCCGGTCCTGGGCGTACCAGAGCCCACCCCGCCAGGGGCCTGACCGAAGACGAGGACACCGTTCACCGCCGAACGCCGAACGCCGGACGCCGACGCCGAACGCCGGCGGCCATTCGCCGCGCCCCGGCGCTCGCTCTCCCCGCTCCCACCCTGCTCCCGGGCTCCGGGCCGTCAAGGCTGCTGCCGGTCCTGGGCGTGCCCGAGCCCGCCCGTCCAGGGTCCTGACCGGGGACGAGGACGCCGGTCACAGCCGGACCGCCCGGGCGCCGCGAGCCCTTCGCCGGGCGGGCCCCGGCACTCAGCCCTCGACGCCCCGCAACGCCATGGACACCGCTGCCTCGGTGATCGCCGACGGCTCCTCCGCCGCCCCCAGCTCGATCCGCCGCACGGCGGCGTCCACGACCCCCTGCAGCAGCATCGCCGCCAGCCTCGGCTGCGTGTGCCCCATCTCGCCGAGCGCCTCGACGATCATCGCGATCAGCCCGCCGTGCGCCGCCCGGATCTTCTCTCGCGCGCCGGCGTCCAGCTCGCTGGCCGAGATGGCCACGACGGCCCGGTGCCGCCGGTCCCCGACGAGGTCGAGCTGCTTGCGCACGTACGCCTCGACCTTGGCCCCGGGGGTCGCCTCGCGCTCCATCGCCGCCTCGACCTCCGCGGCCCACACCGGGAAGTCGACGGCGCACAGCTCCTCGACGACCGCGGCCCGGGACCGGAAGTACTCGTAGACGGACGACCGGGCAAGACCCGTCCGTTCGGCGAGGGCGGGGAAGGTCAGCGCCTCCGTTCCGCCGTCGGACAGCAGGGAGCGTGCCGCGTCCAGCAGGGCGGCACGCTGCATCGACCGGTGCTCGGCCACGGAGGCCGCTCGAATCCTTGGCACGTCACCACTTTACGGACGCGTCACCTCGTACGGGAGTCACTCACCCGACCGCACGCGCGCCGAGGGGGTCCCGGGACGGGCCGCCGACGGGCCGTACGGGCAGGTCAGCGGCCGAATCCCGCCAGCTTTGCGCGCAACTGCAACACCGACTTGGTGTGGATCTGGCTGACCCGGCTCTCGGTCACGCCCAGCACGTTGCCGATCTCGGCGAGGGTGAGGCCCTCGTAGTAGTACAGCGTGACGACGGTCTTCTCCCGCTCGGGCAGTGTGTTGATCGCCCGTGCCAGCAGGCGCCGCAGCTCCCGGTCCTCGGCCACCTCCACGGGGTCGTCGGCGGCGGTGTCCTCCAGCGTGTCCATGAGGCTCAGCCGGCCCCCGCCCTCGCCCCCGGCGTGCAGCAGCTCCTCCAGCGCCACGACGTTGGCCAGCGACAACTGGCTGAACACCGCGTGGAGGTCCTCCACCGCGATCCCCATCTCGGCGGCCACCTCGCCCTCCGACGGGGTGCGACGCAGCCGTGCCTCCAGCGTCGCGTAGGCACGCTCCACGTTCCGCGCCTTCTGCCGGACCGACCGCGGGATCCAGTCCAGCGCCCGCAACTCGTCGATCATCGCGCCCCGGATCCGGGTGATCGCGTACGTCTCGAACTTGATCTCCCGGTCGACGTCGAACTTCTCGATCGCGTCGATCAGCCCGAACACCCCGGAGGACACGAAGTCGGCCTGCTCCACGTTGGGCGGCAGCCCCACGCTGACCCGGCCC
This sequence comes from Streptomyces sp. BK79, assembly GCF_044142145.1. Classification (NCBI taxonomy): domain Bacteria; kingdom Bacillati; phylum Actinomycetota; class Actinomycetes; order Kitasatosporales; family Streptomycetaceae; genus Streptomyces; species Streptomyces sp. BK79. The sequence goes on along the minus strand of NZ_JBHVOC010000017.1, from coordinate 152,683 downwards.
GCCACGTACTTCACCAGGGGCGAGTAGTGCAGGATCAGCTGTTCCCGCAGCCGCTCGTCCCCCGTCGCCTTGTACGACCGCCACAGCTCGTCGAGCGTCGAGGGGGCGGGCGGTCGCACGTCGCCGCCGTCACGGGCGGCTGGGGGGATCGCCGCCCGGTCTGACCCGGAGGTGTGCTGGGGCATTCGTCGCCTTGTGCCGTTCTGCCGTGTTGTGGGTGCCTGGTGAGGCCGCCGGTCTGCTGTCTGGTTGTCGCCTGCTGTCGGAGCTCCGCGGGGGTCCTCGTGAGCGTAGCGTGACTGGACTGTCGCGGTGCGCGAAGAGCGGAGCGGGGACCGTACGCAGATACGTTCCGCTGAACGCTCTACAGGGGGGATGATGATCGCTCTGCGTGATCATTCGGATGCCTCAACTGCCCAGGATTCCCAAGGGCGTCGGGGTTCCCCCGGACGGCCGAACACGCTGCGTCAACACGGGCGCCGACCGCCTCGGACCGAGATCATCGCCTGGCGTGTCAACTTCCAGCCGTCGCCGTGTCGTTCGACGTAACCAAGTGCTCGAAGTTCGTACAGTCTCGCGATCGCGTCGTCCTCGGTGGTCTGGGCGCGCAGCGCGGCCTCGGCCGCCGTCGCCGCGCCGCGCGCGGGCAGCCCGGCCAGTACCTGGCGGGTCCTGGGTTCGAGCAGGTCGGTCGGGAGCACGGGCCCGCGCCGCTCGGGGGACAGCTCGCCCATGTCGCCGACCAGCTCGACGACCTCGGCGGCATCACCGACGAGCACGGCGTCGCCGCGCAGCAGTTCGTGCACTCCGGCGGACAGCGCGCTGGTCGCCGGGCCGGGGACGCCCATCGTGTGCCGGCCCAGCCGCTGGGCGGCCCGTGCCGTGACCAGGGAGCCGCTGCGGTAGGCCGCCTCGACGACCACGGTGCCCCGGGTCAGCGCGGCGATCACGCGGTTGCGGAGGATGAATCTGCTCGGTGTCGGGTGGTCGCCCGGCGGCAGTTCCCCGACGACCAGTCCCTGATCCGCGATGCGGTTGATCAGCCCGGTGTGCCCGGACGGATAGGGGCGGTCGACGCCGCAGGCGAGGACCGCGGCGGTGGCACCGCCCGCGCCGAGCGCCCCCCGGTGTGCGGCGCCGTCGACTCCGTAGGCGCCGCCGGAGACCACCACCCAGCCGCGCTCCGCGAGGCCGGCGGCGAGGGTGGCCGCCATGTGGGCGCCGTACTCGGTGCAGGCGCGGGCGCCGACGACGGCCACCGACCGCAGCGCCCACATCCGCAGGCTGGGTGCGCCGCGCACCCACAGTCCGAGGGGCCGGGCGTCCCCCAGGTCGTCGAGCTGCCCCGGCCACTCCGCCGTCCCGGGCACCACGAACCGCGCGCCCGCCTCCCGGGCGACGGCGAGGTCCCGCCGGGGGTCGGCCCGGCTCGCCCGGGCACAGAGCCCGGCCCACCGTTTCCCGCTCACCCCGGGCAGCGCCGGTCCGCCCTCGCGCAGCCGCCGTACCAGGTCCGCGACGCCCCGCTCCCGCACCCACCGTCCGGCGACCTCGTCACCGGGCTCGACGACCCGGCTGAGAAAGACCCTGCCGAGCAACTCGTCGTCCACCACATCAGCCCCAGCCGTGCCGCCGGGCACCGCCGTCGCAGCACCCCCAGCGGCAGCGTCCCCTGCTGCCACCGCCTCGCCACCAGCCCCGACGTCCCCCGACGTCACGGCGTCACCCCCAGCCGCAGCGCCGCCCAGGCCGGAACCGACGCCGTCGGACGGAGCCTCGCCCCCGGTCGCCGCGCCGCCCCTCGCGGCGCTCCTCGCGTCGCCGGTACCGGCAGGACCGCCGCCGGTGATCGCGTCCTCGCCCTCGCGCACCGCGTCACGCCCGAACAGCGCGTCGCCCCCGGTGTCGGTCATGTCGTCCTCCCCCGTCACGTCAGCGCCCCCAGGGCCATGGGCACGCCCCTCGGCACCCCGGTGCGCAGTTGCAGTGCGAGGGCGACGTCCCTCGCGTCGGGCCGGGCGTGGCCGACGAGGTCCGCGACGGTCCAGGCGACGCGCAGGACGCGGTCGAGGCCACGGGCGGTGAGCACGCCCCGTTCGAGGCTGCGTTCCGCGTCGTCCAGGGCGCCCGGTGCGGCGGGCCAGCGGCTGCGCAGCTCCCGGCCGGGCACCTCGCTGTTGGACCGCCAGGGGGTGCCCGCGAGGCGGGCGGTCGCCCGTTCCCTGGCCGCCCGCACCCGGTCGGCGACCGTCGCGGTGGCGTCGCCCCGGGGGCCGTGGCCGGCCAGTTCACCGCGGGTGACCCGGTCCACCTCGACCCGGAGATCGACTCGGTCGAGCAGCGGTCCGGAGAGCCTGGCCTGGTAGCGGCGGACCGCCGAGGGCGGACAATCGCACAGGTCCTCCTTCAGCGAGAACCGCCCGCACGGGCAGGGATTGGCGGCGAGCACCATCAGGAACCGCGCCGGGAACCGCACCACGCCCGCACTGCGCGCGATGACGACGTGCCCGGCCTCCAGCGGCTGACGCAGGGCGTCCAGGGCATGGCTGCTGAACTCCGGTGTCTCGTCCAGGAAGAGGACTCCTCGATGGGCCAGTGAGACGGCTCCGGGCCGCGCGATGCCCGGGCCGCCCCCGACGAGCGCCTGCATCGTGGCGGAGTGGTGCGGCGCGCAGTAGGGGGCCACGTCGATCAGGGGCTTGCCCGGCGGCAGCAGGCCCGCCACCGAGTGCACCGCGGTGACCTCCAGCGACTCCGACCGGCAGAGCCGGGGCAGGATGGCGGGCAGCCGTTCGGCGAGCATCGTCTTCCCGGCGCCGGGCGGCCCCTCGAGGAACAGGTGGTGGCCGCCGGCCGCGGCGACCTCCACCGCCGTGCGCGCCGACTCCTGGCCCACGACGTCGGCGAGGTCGTGGCCGTGGTCGTACTGTGCCGCTCCCATGCTGTGCATCCCGGTGGCGGCGCCGGTGCCGGGCATGCGCAGGCCGGCCATGAGCGGGTCGGGCCGGCCCTGCTGGTCCTGCTCCTCCTCCGGCACGGGTTCGTCGGCGAGGACGGCGATCAGCTGACGCAGGCTGCGCACGCCGAGCACCGACACACCGGGCACGAGGGACGCCTCGGCGGCGGCGCACTCGGGTACGACCACCTGTTCGTAGCCGGCCTCGGCAGCGGCCAGCACCGCCGGGAGGATGCCGCGTACCGGACGGACCCGGCCGTCCAAGCCCAGCTCCCCGATCATCACGATGTCGGCGAGCACGCGCGGGTCGATCCGCTCGGCGGCGCCGAGGACGGCAGCGGCGACGGCCAGGTCGAACCCGCTGCCGCTCTTGGGCACCGAGGCTGGGCTCAGTCCCACCGTCAGCTTCTTCTGCGGCCACTCGGCGCCCGAGTTCACCACCGCGGCCCGCACCCGGTCCCGGCTCTCGGTCAGGCTCTTGTCCGGCAGGCCCACCAGCGTGAACGCCGCGACCCCCGGTTCGAGGTCGGCCTGGACCTCGACCAGCACGCCCTCGACGCCGACGAGCGCCACGGAGCACGTACGCGCGAACCCCATCACGCCACCCCCCGCGCGTGCTCGACCACGGGAGCGCCGCGCCTCGGGAGGAGCACGCCGACCAGGTCGATGCGGACCCCGCCGGGCGGGGCCCCGCCGTGGGTCTGGATCCAGCGATCGGCGAGCCGCCGCAGCCGCCGCGCCTTCTCGGGCGTCACCGCGGCCATCGGATGCTCGAAGGAACCGTCCCTGCGCGTCTTGACCTCGCAGACGACCAGGACGTCCCCGTCCCGGGCCACGATGTCGATCTCGCCGCTCCGGCCACAGCGCCAGTTGCGCTCCAGGACCGTCATGCCGGTCCCGGTCAGCCGACGGGCGGCGAGCGTCTCGCCGTACCTGCCCATCGCACTTCGTGCGTTCATGTCGGCACCACCTCCGGCGCCAACGATGAGGGCAGCTCAGCGAGCTGTTGGATCTTGGTGGACGGCCGGACGACTGTGGAAAACCCCGTCACCCACACGGGTGGGGCCGAACCGAGGGCGCCGAGGCAGCGCCGCCCGTCAGCCGCCCGTCAGCCGCCCGTCAGCCGCCGCCCGTCAGCCGCCGGGCAGCTCCAGGTCGCTCTTGTTCAGCTCCTCAATGTTCACGTCCTTGAACGTCAACACCCGGACCTGCTTCACGAACCGAGCCGGGCGGTACATGTCCCACACCCAGGCGTCGGCCATGGTGACCTCGAAGAACACCTCACCCTGGACCGAGTGCACCTGCATCTCGTAATCGTTCGTGAGGTAGAAACGCCGCTCGGTCTCAATCACGTATTTGAACAGACCGACGACATCGCGGTACTCCCGGTAGAGCTTGAGCTCCATCTCGGTCTCGTACTTCTCGAGGTCCTCGGCGCTCATGGCATGTTCCCCTTCAGCCGTGCGGTCCCACCATTGTGCGCCAGTCCCGGGAGCCCCTAGACGATTTCGGTGTCCAGGGTCACCGGCCCGGCGGGGGGACCTTCGTCCAGCAGCGTGCGCAGCAGCTCGGCGAGTCTGGTCGGATACACCGTCTCACGTGCCCGGGCCAGTTCCCGACACGTCCACCAGCGCGCTCCGGCGACGCTGCGCCGCTCCAGTTCGGTCAGCCCCAGGGCCTCGGTCGCGGTCTGGGTCGTACGGGCGAGGTAGTACCACTCGTCCTGGTCCCAGCGGCGGCCGGCGAAGGGGAAGGAGCACCTGCGCCGCCACAGCACCGGGCCGAGCCGGATGTCGGTGATGCCGGTCTCCTCGGCGAGTTCCCGTCGTGCGGCCTGCTCGCGGGTCTCGTCGCCCTCCACGCCGCCGCCGGGCGTGAACCACCAGTCGTCGGCCGGATCGTCCGGTTCGTGGCCGTGCAGCAGCAGGATGCGGTCGTCGGGGTCGAGGAGGACCACCCGGGCCACCCTGCGCAGTCCGCCCTCGTACGAGTCCTGCCCGGGCCGGGTCGTCTCAGCGGGCACCGGTACCCGCCCCGGCCCGGGCGCGGGAGGCCGCCGCCCGCTTGGCGAAAGGACCGTAGGCGGCCCCGCCCAGGATCAGCACGGCACCGGCGATCACCAGCGCGACGACCGTCCGCAGCGGACCCGGCGCGGAGAGGTCGCCCAGCGCCTCGAAACCGGTCGGGCGCTGGAGCATGCCGTCCATGGGCCAGACCACGGCGTCCACGCGGGCGTCCACGGCGCCGCGCGAGACGGTGCCGCCGGCGGCGTCGGTGAGGTGGGCGGTGGAGTCGACGGAGTTGTCGCGTTCGTCGCCGAGCAGGAACAGCCGGCCCTCGGGGACGTCCACGGTCGGGAAGCTGCTGATCTCGGCCGGCGTACCGTCGGGCAGGTAGGGCTCGTCGACGACCTTGCCGTTGACCTTGAGCTTGCCCTCCTGGCAGCAGGAGACGGTGTCCCCGCCGACGGCGACGACACGCTTGACCATCGGGGCGTTGGCCCAGGTCGCGTCCTTGAAGACGACGACGTCGCCGCGGCGGACGTCACCACCGTCGACGCGCTGCGCCAGCACCCGGTCGCCCGCGTCGATCGTCGGGGCCATCGAGCTGGTCGGCACGGTGTAGGGCCGGTAGACCACCGCTCCCCAGGCGAAGCCACCGAGGAACAGCACCAGTCCCAGTGCCACGGCGAGGCCGGACAGCCGCTGCCCGGTCCGGCCGCCCGCCGGGGACTTGCCCGCGCCACCGCCGCGCGGGGCCGTACGTGTCGTGCTCTCGCCACCCATGGATCCGCACCCTACCCGGCGGTACCGGAACGGGTCAGCCCCTCACGGGGCGCGGGAGGGGCTGACGAGAATGCTCCGCCACGGCCCGGGCCGCGAGCGGGACGGGCCGCGAGCGGGACGGGCCGTGGGGGACGGGCCGTGGGGGACGGCTCAGCGCGTCTCTGCGGCGGTGGCACGCCTGCGGCGCCACCACACGACCGGAACGACTCCGGCGAGGGCGAGGCCCTGCGGCGCGGCCGACAGCGCGGCGGCGGCCGACGGCCCGGCCTGCAGGCCGTCCTGGTCGAAGGTGTCCGGCACCGGCAGGGTGCCCCAGCGGTTCATCGGCCAGGCGACCACGATGGCGCGGCCGACGACCTCCTTCACCGGGACCATGCCGCCGTGCTCGTCGGCCTGGTTGTAGCGGGAGTCCCGGGAGTTCTGCCGGTGGTCGCCCATGACCCAGATGGAGCCCTCGGGGACCGTGACCTTGAACTGCCCGCCCTGGTCGTCGACGCTGCACGGCGTGTTGCCCGGGTAGACGTAGTCCTGCTCGTTCAGCGCCTTGCCGTTGACCTTGAGCGGGCCGGTGCCCTTGCACTCGACGGTGTCGCCGCCGACTCCGATGACGCGCTTGATCAGGTCCTTCTCGTCCGCGGACGGCATCAGGCCGATCCAGCTCAGGACCGTCTGCAACGCGTTCGGGTCGGGCGTCGGCTCGCCCGCCAGCCAGTCGTCCGGGTCGTGGAAGACGACGACCTCGCCGCGCTCCGGCTCCGAGCCGAACCAGGGGGTCAGCTTGTCGACCAGCACCCGGTCATTGATCGTGAGCGTGTTCTGCATCGAGGCGGACGGGATCGAGAACGCCTGGACCAGGAATGTCTTGATCAGCAGCGCCAGCACCAGCGCGATACCGATCAGGATCGGCAGTTCCTTCCAGAAGGAGCGCTGCTTCTTGGCCGGGGCGGGTTTCCCGGGAGGTGTCCCGCCCACTCCCTCGTCCTGGGGTCCGCTGAGTTCGTCCGTCACCCTGCCGTCCTCGGTCCCGGAGTCGCGCCCGGAGGCCGGGGCGCCGTCCGGGACGGGGCCGGCCGTCTCCACGGGGCGTCCGCGGTTCTCCTCGCCCTCGTGTCCGGACCGTGCGCCAACCGCCACATCCCCCACGCCAACTCCTCACTCTCTGCCACCGCCTGCCCCGTACACGGTGCAGGCCCACCACTCCCATAACGAGCGGGAGTTCCGCAGGGGTCGGGAGTCGAATCATCGTGTTCGGATCGTCCGGGGCAACCCTATGCGACAGCCGGGGAGCGGCGGTCGAACCGGAGGCCGAGTCGGGCACGGACGCGTACGTTTTCGGCTCGTCCAGCGTCGTCCAGTGGCCGAACGGCCAGGCGATCACCATGGCCCTCCCCACGACCTCGTCCTCGGAGACCGTGCCGAAGTCGGTCCGCTGGTGCACGCGGGAGTCGGCGGAGTTCGACCGGTGGTCGCCCATCACCCACAGCCGCCCCTCGGGGACCGTGACGTCGAACGGTGTCGTGGACGGCCTGTCGCCGGGGTACAGGTAGTCCTCCTCGTCCAGGGGGACGCCGTTGACGGTGACCCGCCCCTGGGTGTCGCAGCACTTCACCCGGTCCCCGCCGACGCCGACGACCCGTTTGATGAGGTCCTTCTCGTCGTCGGACGGCAGCAGACCGATGAAGGCGAGACCCTCCTTGACCTGCTTCACGACGACGGGATCGTCCTTCTTGGCGGTCTGCTCGCCCCGGAGCCAGCCGCCGGGGTCCCGGAAGACGACGACGTCCCCGCGCTGCGGCTCGGAACCGAACCAGGGGGTGAGCTTGTCCACCAGGACCCGGTCGCCGATCCGGATGGTCTGCTCCATGGAGCCCGACGGGATGACGAACGCCTGTACGAGGAAGGTCTTCAGCACCAGCGCTATGAGGACGGCGACGCCGATGAGCAGAGGTATCTCCTTGACGGCGCCGCGCCTGCGCCGCCGCTTGACCTTGCGCTGGAGCTTGCGCCGCTCGGCGCGGGACCGGCCCCCGGAGGGCGCGGTGGTGCGCCGTGAACCGGTGGGCAGCAGGTTCTCCGCGGGGCTGCTGGGCGCCCCGCGGGGCTTGCCCCGGCTACCCATCGGCGCCCTGGGCGGGCTCGGGCAGGCGCGCACCGGCGGCCGGGCCGTCGGTCTCCGCGTCCGGCACGCGCGCGTAGGCGTCGGGACGGTCGAGGCCGGTGGCGTGGTCGAAGGGCCAGACGATCCAGTCGGCGCGGCCGATCACCTTGTCCAGCGGGACCATGCCGCCGCCCGGCGAGCCGAGGTGGTCGCGAGAGTCACTGGAGTCGTCGCGGTGGTCACCGAGGACGAACAGGGTGCCGTCGGGGACGACGACGTCGAAGCGGACCGCGGAGGGGCGGTCGCCGGGGTACAGGAACGCCGACTCGTCGACCGACTGGCCGTTCACCCGGACCCTCCCCTCCCTGTCGCAGCACACCACGTGGTCCTCGCCCACACCGACAACGCGTTTGATGTAGTCGCCGTGCCCGAAGAGCCCGGTGCCGTCGAACACGACGATGTCGCCCCGCTGCGGCCGGTCACCGAAACGGTACGCCAACTTGTTTACGAGAACGCGGTCACCGATCCTCAATCCGCGCTCCATGGATCCGCTCGGGATCTGGAAGGGCTGGAGCACGAACGTGCTGAGGAGCAGCAGGAACAGCAGCAGCGTCAGGAGGGTGACGGTGATCCGGCCGCCCGGCACCCAGTCCGTGAGCCGCCCCGCCAACGCGGAACGCGACCGTTCCTCCGGGCCCTGAGGATCCGAGGCGTGCTCGGAGTCGGAAGGGCGGGAGGAGCGGTCGCGCTCCGTGGGCTGTGCTTCGGTGTCCATCGGGGCCAGATGCTATCCGGCCCCGGCGCGGACCCCGGAGAGCGCTCAGCTCTCGCGCTTCTCCTTGATCTTCGCGGCCTTGCCGCGCAGCTCGCGCAGGTAGTACAGCTTGGCGCGGCGGACGTCACCGCGGGTGACGAGCTCGATCTTCTCCACGATCGGGGTGTGCACCGGGAAGGTGCGCTCGACGCCGACGGAGAAGGAGACCTTGCGGACCGTGAAGGTCTCGCGCACGCCGGCGCCCTGGCGGCGGATGACGACGCCCTTGAACTGCTGCACACGGGAGCGGTTGCCCTCGATGACACGCACGTGGACGTTGACGGTGTCGCCGGGGCGGAAGGCCGGGACGTCGCTGCGCAGCGACGCGGCGTCGACGGAGTCGAGCAGGTGAGACATTTCGTCTGCTTTCTTCGCTGATGCCACAGGTCATCAACGGAAACTAGGTGTTTCGGAATCAGGGTCGTGCGGGTCGGGACGGGCGTCGTCTCCCCCTGTGGCAGGGGCGCGCTCCGGACGGACGCACAACAGCCGCCTATTCTTCCATGCCCGGCGTCCTGCGCCAAAATCGGCCGTACGGTTCCCCGTCCGGGTCCGGTTCCCAGCCCAGGATGGAGAGCATCTCGCGGTCCTTCTTGTCGAAGGCCGCGGGGTCGCACCGCTCGATGAGGTCGGGCCGGTTGGCGGTCGTGCGCCGCAGGGCCTCGTCGCGGCGCCAGCGGGCGATCTTCCCGTGGTGGCCGCTGAGCAGGACGTCGGGGATGCCCCGACCGCGCCACTGGGGCGGCTTGGTGTGGACGGGGCCCTCCAGCAGGTTGGCCATGGCGCCGGGGGCGAAGGAGTCGTCCCGGTGGGACTCGGCGTTGCCCAGGACGCCGGGCAGCAGCCGGGCCACGGCCTCGGTGACGACGAGGACGGCCGCCTCGCCGCCGGCCAGGACGTAGTCGCCGATGGACACCTCGTACACGGGCATCCGGGTCGCGTACTCGTCGATGACGCGGCGGTCGATCCCCTCGTAGCGGGCGGGCGTGAAGATCAGCCAGGGCCGCTCGGAGAGGTGGACGGCGAGTTCCTGGGTGAAGGGCCGGCCGCTGGGCGTGGGCACGATGAGGGCGGGCTCGCCGGAGCCGGCCTCGTAGCCGTCGGCCAGGACGGTGTCCAGCGCGTCGCCCCAGGGCTCGGTCTTCATCACCATGCCGGGGCCGCCGCCGTACGGGGTGTCGTCGACGGTGTTGTGCCGGTCGTACGTCCACTCCCGCAGGTCGTGCACGTGGACGTTCAGCTGTCCACGCGCGCGTGCCTTGCCGACCAGGGAGACGTTCAGCGGTTCCAGGTACTCGGGGAAGATCGTGACGACGTCCAGCCGCATCACGCCCCGCCCTCCTCTTCCCCGGCCGCGTCCCGGGCGGAGGCGATCTCCGCGCGGTCGTCGATCAGGCCGGGCGGCGGATCGATCACCGCGCGCTGCTCGTCCAGGTCGATGTCGGTGACGATCTCGGAGACGAACGGCACGTAGACCTCGCTGCCGTCGGGGCGCTCCACCACGAAGAGGTCCTGCGTGGGCAGGTGGGAGATCTCGGTGATCCGGCCGACCTCCGTGCCGTCCGCGGTCACCACGTCCAGGTCGATGAGCTGGTGGTCGTAGTACTCGTCCTCGTCCTCGGGACGCTCGTCCGGGTCGACGTCGGCGATCAGGAGGGTGTTGCGCAGCGCCTCGGCGCCGGTGCGGTCGTGGACGCCGGCGAAGCGCAGCAGGAGGCGGCCGCTGTGGACGCGGCCGGTCTCGATGGTGAGGGGGCCGACGGAGGCGGGGTCGGTGGCCAGGACGGCACCGGGGCCGAGCCTCAGTTCGGGCTCGTCGGTACGGACCTCGACGGTGACCTCGCCCTTGATCCCGTGGGCGCGGCCGATGCGCGCGACTACCAGCTGCACGGTGCTTGCTTCTCCTGTCGGAACTACGACGGAACCACGGTGCCGACCATGGTCCGGGACTACGACGAGTCGGTCACGGCGCACAACGACTGCGGGCCGGGGACGGCCAGTGGCCCTCCCCGGCCCGAGCCGGTGCTGCGTTTGGCGTCAGCGGACGTGGTCCACGTCGACGAGGTCGACGCGGACACCGCGGCCGCCGATGGCGCCGACGACGGTGCGCAGAGCGCGTGCGGTGCGACCGTTGCGGCCGATCACCTTGCCGAGGTCGTCGGGGTGGACCCGAACCTCGAGAACGCGCCCACGGCGCAGGTTGCGCGAGGCGACCTGCACATCGTCAGGGTTGTCGACGATGCCCTTCACGAGGTGCTCGAGAGCCTCCTCGAGCATGCTCAGGCCTCGGTCGACTCGGACTCGGCGCCAGCCTCGTCCTTCTTGTCGGCCTTCTTCTTCTGGGTGATCGCCTCACCCTTGCCCTCGTCGTCGCCACCGAGCGCCTCGAAGGACGGACGGGCCGACTTCTCGGCCGGCTGCAGCAGGGGCGCCGGGGCGGGCTCGCCCTTGAACTTCTGCCAGTCGCCGGTCTTCTTCAGGATGGCGAGCACGGGCTCGGTCGGCTGGGCGCCGACACCGAGCCAGTACGCCACACGCTCGGCGTCGACCTCCATCACCGACGGGTTGTACGTCGGGTGGTACTTGCCGATCTCCTCGATGGCCCGGCCGTCACGGCGGGTACGGGAGTCGGCGACGACGATGCGGTAGTGAGGCGAACGGATCTTGCCCAGACGCTTCAGCTTGATCTTGACTGCCACTGGAGTGGGTTCTCCTGGTTTTGACGTGATTGGGCACGGCGAGAGAGCCGCGTGGGGTTGCGGTACCCGAGTGCCCGATGGACGCGTCAGCCGGAGGAGAGAGGGGTCCTGTGCGACTGTCGAGTACAGCTGACCATTGTGCCACACGCGGGCGTGCCCTTCGGACCGAGGGCGGACCGAGGGCACCGCGTCCGGATCCGGCCGCCACGAGCAGCCGGATCCTCAGCCGGCCGCCGCGCCGACCACCTCCGGGATCCGGAACGGCTTGCCGCAGCCGCCGCACATGATCGGGGCCTGGGCCAGGACCGACGGGACGACCCGCACGTTGCGGCCGCAGTCGCAGACCGCCTTCACCCGCACCCCTCCTCCGGAGGAGCCGTGACGGGCGGCCGGACCGCGGAAGCTGCGGGCCGAGTCGGTCGCGGTCGCGACGGTGTGGGCCTTCAGCGCGCGCTGGAGGCGCTCGATCGTCGGGCGGTAGCGGCGCTTCGCCTCGGGGGTGAGCGTGACCAGCGAGAAACCGCTGCTGGGATGCGGCTCCTCCGGGTGGTCGAGACCCAACTCCTCGGCGATCGCCAGGAATCGACGGTTGTGGTAGCGCCCCGCGCGGGAGGTGTCGCGTACTCCGCGCGCGGCGGCGATGCCGTGGACTGCCTCATGGAGCAGTCGTTCGAAGGAGAGTTCGTGTCCGCAGGCGGACGACGACTCCCCGATCAGGGACTCTGGCGCGGCAAGATCGGGCAGCTCGGTGTGGTGCCGCTGAATGTCGGCCCACGCCTGCGCCAGCTCTGCGGCGAGAACAGGTGGTGTCGTGCTCACGTAATGAGAACGAGCCGGGGTGCCGCTGTGTTCCTATTCCGGGGCATCCCAAATAATTTGCACGTACCCGTCAGTTGCCGCTGATGCGTCCCGACGAGGGCGGGTGCGCTGATCTGCGGAGAAGCGGCACAGCTCCTACCAAGCTGGTGCGTAGTCCGACGTACGCGCCGGCGCGTAGGCCCCGTCCACGCGCCGGGATGCGTGGGGCTCGCGCATGCGCAAGGGGCGTTTCGGCCGCTGTCGCGGCGGAGGAGCCCCGGAAGGCCGTCACCCGATCGGCCGCGTCGACAGGTGCGTCGATGGGCGCGAGGTTACCGGGTGCCCCTGAAGCGTGCGGCACCGCCCCGCCGAGCACCGCTCCCCCACGCGACCGGGCGCCCCCGGGCACGCCGGCCTTGGCCGAAACCGCCCGCTCGGCACCGCCGCCACCCGCTGTCATCACCGAACGGCACGTTCAGGCCAACCGCCACGGGGGCCGGCACGGGGCTACCCGGAGTACCACGCGGCCAGGCCCACGTTGCCGGGAAGTGAAATCTCGCCACTGTGACGGGCATCGGGCAAACCGGGCCCCGCTACCACTGGACGCCGGAGCGAGCCCGGAGTTTCCTGGCATACGGGGGGAGTGCGAGCGCACTGCACGGGGGCCACGGAATCCGGCACGGCGGCAACACTCGGCGATTGGGGCGCTTTCCTATGACACCTACGCTCGTGCGGCAGCACCCGTCTCACGCGGGGACCACACACCGCGTGGACCTGCGTGCACGCGCGCGTGACTGGTCCGAGATACAGGAGCGGATGCTCGTCCCGCTCTACGAGGCCGTCTACGAGCGACTGGACGTAGGCGGCGGCACACGGATGCTGGGTCTGGGCTGCGGCTCCGGCCTGGCCCTGCTGATGGCCGCCTCGCGCGGCGCGTCGGTGACGGGGGTCGACTCCCGCTCCCCGGAGCTGCTCGCCCTGGCACGGCGGCGACTGCTCGGCGGGCCTCCCGAGGCACCCGGCACCGCCGGGGCACGACGCACGCGCGCGCGTGCGGACGCCGCGGTCGTCGAGGGCACGCCCCGGGACGCGCAGGATCCGACGGCACCGGCGTTCACCCTGGTGACCGCCTTCGAGCCCATCGGGTGCCTCGCCGGTGACGCGGAGGGGCTGGGCGGACTGCTCGCCGAGGCGGCCCCGCTCGCCGGGCGCGGGGCGGCCGTGGTGCTGGCCGGCTGGGGCCCGCCGGAGCGGTGCGCGACCACGTCGGTGCTGCGGGTGGCCACCGGACTCGCGGACCCGCTGCGCGGCGCCGGCAGCTGGCGCCCCGCCCTGCGCGACGACCTGGAGGAGGTCGCCCAGCGGGCCGGGCTCAGGCCGGACGGCTCGGGCCGGGTGGCGTGTCCGTTCGGGTACGCCGGCACGGAAAGCGCGGTGCGCGGGCTGCTGTCGACCGGCCTGTTCGACGCGGCGATCGCGGCGGCCGGCCAGGAGCAGGTCGACAAGGAGCTGGCCGAGGCACTGCATCCGTACCAGCGGCCGGACGGGACGGTGTGGATGCCGAACGTGTTCCGGTATCTCGTCGCCCGCACTCCCTGACGGCCGACGCACTTCCTGACGGCCGACGCATTCCCTGACGGCCGGCGCCTTCCCTGACCGCCGACGACCGGTCCCGACCGGGTACGTGCGGCACGTGAGGGAGTTTCTTCGGTGCGGGTGTGAGTCGTGTGAAGAAGCCGGAGCTGGCCCTTCCGCGGTTCCTCCTGGTGGATCACGGGCCTCTACCCTGATCCACCGTCCGGGGGACACCACACATCTGCATACAGGAGCCTGTAGTGCCGCACCACAAGACCGCGCTGCGTCTCGTCGCGCCCGTCGCCGTTCTCGCTCTGGCCCTCACCGCGTGCGGGGGCGGGGACGACGCCGGCACCGACGCCGACGCGAAGAACGCGTCGAGCCCCGAGGCGGCGGCCTCCGCCTCCCGGCCGGCCTCGGGCGGCGACATGGAGACGGGCGAGGCCGCGACGGGGAAGGTCGCGGAGGACCCGGGCGAGATCACCTACGAGGTCCTGGCGCAGAAGGTCGAGGTCGGCACCGAGGCGGAGGCCGCCAAGGCCGTGGCGGACGCGGCGGACGCCAAAGGCAGGGTGCTGGCCACCGCACACGTGAAGTACACCCACAAGAGCGGCCCGGCCCTCACGGACGGCTCCGGCGCCCCCGACGCCACCACGGTCTTCGCCGACGGACAGCGCGGCGGCGTGCTGATCGGCGCCTCCGAGGACGCCCCGGGCTGCGAGGACCCGTACGACGTGGACGGCTGGAAGCAGGGCGAGAGCCATGTCTTCTGCGAGACCTACGTGATCCCCGCGGACGCCACGAGCGTGGAGGTGCACTGGGAGGAGGAGGACGGCGAGCCCTTCGTCTGGAAGTTCCCGCAGTCCTGACCGCCGGCGGCAGGCGCCGGGATCATTCCTCCGGGCCGTCCTTCGACAACCGCGTGATCCCGGCGATCCGGTACGCCTCCGCCTCGTCCAGCGTCTCGGCGGCCAGCAGCGCCTCGGCCAGCGCGTCGAGCTGCCCGCGGTGCTCGGTCAGCTTGCGGACGGCCTCCGCGTAGCACTCGTCGACGACCCGCCGCATCTCGCCGTCGATGGCGTCGAGGGTCCCCGGGGCGGCGGCCAGCCCGTAGGCCTGCTGGGCGTCGCCGGGGAGGGCGGAGAGCCTGCCGACCTGTTCGCTCATGCCCCAGCGGCCCACCATGCCGCGCGCGATCCGGGTGACCTGTTCGAGGTCGCTCTCCGAGCCGGTGGTGATCACGTCGTACACCACCTGCTCGGCCGCCATGCCGCCCAGCGCGCCGATGATCCGCCCGCGCAGGTACTCCTCCGTGTACGCGTACTTGTCCGCGTCCGGCGTCGAGAGCGTCACCCCGAGCGCCCGTCCGCGCGGCACGATGGTGATCTTGCGTACGGGGTCGGCGCCCGGCTGGAGCATGCCCAGCAGGGCGTGTCCGCTCTCGTGGTAGGCGGTGCGCCGGCGCTCCTCCTCCGGCATCACCAGCGGGCGTTCGGCTCCCAGCTGGACCTTCTCCAGCGCCTCGGAGAGGTTCGCCTGCGTCACCCGGTCCTGCTTCCGCTTGACCGCGAGCAGCGCGGCCTCGTTGGCGAGGTTGGCCAGTTCGGCTCCGGTCATGCCCGGCGTCGTACGGGCGACCTGGGCGAGGTCGACGTCCGGGGCGAGCGGGATCTCGCGGGTGTGGATCTCCAGGATCGCCTTCCGGCCGCCCCGGTCCGGCGGCGAGACGCTGACCACCCGGTCGAAGCGGCCGGGACGGGTCAGGGCGGGGTCCAGGATGTCGGCGCGGTTGGTCGCGGCGATGACGATCACCCCCTCAGCTCCGGAGAAGCCGTCCATCTCGGTGAGGATCTGGTTCAGGGTCTGCTCGCGCTCGTCGTGACCGCCCATGCCGGAGCCGCCGCCGCGGGCCCGGCCGATGGTGTCGATCTCGTCGATGAAGATGATCGACGGCGCCACCTTCCGGGCCTCGGCGAACAGCTCCCGCACCCGGGAGGCGCCCACACCCACGATCATCTCGATGAACTCGGACGCGGACGCCGAGAAGAACGGCACGCCCGCCTCACCGGCGACCGCGCGCGCGAGGAGCGTCTTTCCGGTGCCGGGCGGGCCGGACAGCAGGACGCCCCGGGGCATCTTGGCGCCCATGCGGCGATAGGCGTCGGGGTTCTTCAGGAAGTCGACGACGTCACTCAGCTCGCCCTCGACCTCGTCGATCCCGGCGACGTCCGCGAACGTGGTGCGCGGCTCGCCCGCCTCCAGCTCGACCGGCTTGGGCGGCGCCTTGCGGCCGAGCATGCCGCCCGCCCCGCCGCCCAGGGCGCCCCTCATCCGCCGCGCGATGAAGATCCACAGCACCACCAGGAGCAGCATCGGAGCCAGCGAGATCAGCACGTTGACCAGCAGACTGCGCTGCTGGACGACGGGTTCGGCCGTGACGGTGACGTCGTTCCGTGTCAGGTCGTCCCAGAGCCGGTCGTCGGCGAAGGTCGGCCGCTCGGTGGTGAACTTCGTGTACGTCCCGTCGCCCTCGGGGTTGTCCCGGGCCTTCTTCAGCTGGCCCTGGATCGCGTCGCCCTTGGCGTAGATCTTGCTGACGTTCCCGGCCTCGACCTGCTCGCTGAACTCCGTGTAGGAGATCGTCGGCTCGTCGCCCTCGTTGAAGAAGGAGAGCACGAGGTTGGCGATGAGGAAGACGATCAGCGCGGCCAGGACCAGGTTCCACCAGCCCCCGCGCATCCTCCTGCCGCCGGACGGCGGCTTGGGGGGCTCCTCGGGCGTGCCCTCGGTGCGCCAGGGCGGCTCGGGGGCCTTGCGCGGCGGGGACGGGTTGGTCATAACCGGACGTTACGACAGGAAAGCCGCACGGGCATGCGGGTGTACGGCACTGGGGGCGCCCCGCGCTTCCGCGCGCGGGGCGCCCCCAGTGCCGTACGGACGGGGCGTCAGCCCATGAACCTCAGCCCATGAACTTCTTGAACTCGTCCGGAAGCTCGAAGTCCTTGCCGCCCTGCTGCGGCAGCCCGAAGGCGCCGCCGTTCTGCGCGGCGGCGGCGCGGCGGGCGGCCTCCTCCTGCTCCTGCTGCTTGCGCTTCATCGGGTTGCCGGAGCGCTGCTTGCCCTTGGCCTTCTTCTGCTGCTTCTTCTGCCGGCCGGGACCGCCGCCCATGCCCGGCATCCCCGGCATGCCGGGCATCCCGCCGCCCTGGGCCATGCGGGACATCATCTTGCGGGCCTCGAAGAACCGCTCGACGAGCGACTTGACCGCGCTGACGTCGACGCCGGAACCCTTGGCGATACGGGCGCGGCGCGAGCCGTTGATGATCGTCGGCTCCTGGCGCTCGGCCGGGGTCATCGACTTGATGATGGCGGCCGTGCGGTCGACGTCGCGCTCGTCGAGGTTGTTGATCTGGTCCTTGATCTGGCCCATGCCCGGGAGCATGCCGAGCAGCTTGCTGATGCTGCCCATCTTCCGGACCTGCTCCATCTGGGCCAGGAAGTCGTCCAGGGTGAAGTCCTGGCCCTTCTTGGACGCCAGCTTGGAGGCCATCTTCTCGGCCTCTTCCTGGCTGAACGTCTTCTCCGCCTGCTCGATCAGGGTGAGCAGGTCACCCATGTCGAGGATGCGGGAGGCCATCCGGTCAGGGTGGAAGGCGTCGAAGTCCTCCAGCTTCTCGCCGTTGGACGCGAACATGATCGGCTTGCCGGTCACCGAGGCGATCGACAGGGCCGCACCACCGCGGGCGTCGCCGTCGAGCTTGGAGAGCACGACACCGTCGAAGCCGACGCCGTCGCGGAAGGCCTCGGCGGTGTTGACCGCGTCCTGGCCGATCATGGCGTCGACGACGAAGAGGATCTCGTCGGGGCTGACCGCGTCGCGGATGTCCGCGGCCTGCTGCATCAGCTCCTGGTCGATGCCCAGGCGGCCGGCGGTGTCGACGATGACCAGGTCGTGGACCTTGGCCTTGGCGAACTCGATGGAGTCCTTGGCGACCTTCACCGGGTCGCCCACACCGTTGCCCGGCTCGGGCGCGTAGACCGCGACGCCGGCCCGCTCGGCGACGACGCTGAGCTGGTTGACGGCGTTGGGGCGCTGGAGGTCACAGGCGACGAGGAGCGGCGAGTGGCCCTGCTCCTTGAGCCAGCGGCCCAGCTTGCCCGCGAGGGTGGTCTTACCGGCACCCTGCAGACCGGCCAGCATGATCACGGTCGGCGGCTGCTTGGCGAAGCGCAGACGGCGGGTCTCACCACCGAGGATGCCGACCAGTTCCTCGTTGACGATCTTGACGATCTGCTGGGCCGGGTTGAGGGCCTTGGAGACCTCGGCGCCCAGGGAGCGCTCCTTGACCTTCTTGATGAAGGCGCGCACGACGGGCAGGGCCACGTCGGCCTCGAGGAGCGCGATGCGGATCTCGCGGGCCGTGGCGTCGATGTCCGCCTCGGACAGCCGCCCTTTGCCCCGGAGGGATTTGAAGGTGGCTGACAGGCGGTCGGAGAGAGTATCGAACACGGCGGCGTAGGTCCTCGCGTCGGCGTTGGTGTGGGTCGCCCTCCAGGGTATCCGGCCCCGCGAGCAAATCGTCCCTGCCCGCCGCAGGAAGCGGACAGGGACGTGACGCGCCACGAGGTCACGCCCGCAGCGACTCCTCCAGCGCCCGGGCCACGGACGCCGCCTCCTCGCCCGGCAGCGGCGCGCTCCCGCCCCGTGTCACGTAGAAGGCGTCGACGGCGTTGGAACCCAGGGTGGAAGCGTGCGCGCTGCGCACCCGCACGCCCGCCGCCTCCAGTGCCCGTCCGAGCCGGAACAGCAGCCCCGGTGCGTCCTGGGCGCGGACCTCGATCACCGTGGCCAGCCGGGACGCGGCCGGGGCCACCGTCACGCGGGGCGGGGGCGGCTCCACGCCCCGGCGCCTCGGGTAGGCGGCGTCCCGCTCGGCGAGCCGTCCGGCGATGTCCAGAGTGCCGTCGAGCGCCCGCACCAGGTCGGCGCGCAGGCGGGCGGCCTGGGGCAGGGAGCCGTACTCGGCGGCCACCCGCCAGTCCAGCAGCAGGACGGAGCCCTCCACGCCGTCCGGCAGCGGGAGGGACCGCAGCTCGGCGGTGCGGACGGTCAGCCGGTGCATGGCCAGGACCCCGGCGACCGCGGGGAGCACGCCCGCCTGGTCGGGGACGGCGATCAGCAGCTCCACGCCGAGCGGCTCGGGACCGGCGCCCTCCCCCCGCTCGGGCTCCGGGTCGGCCGGCGGCTCGGTCTGGGCCCGCAGCGCCAGCACCGGCCCGCCCGTGCGGAACGCCTCCAGGGCGAGCCGCTCCTGCTCGGCGGTGGGCGCGGCGGCCTCGGGCTCTTCCAGCGGGTCTCCGGCCAGTACCGCCGAGACGCGTTTGACCAGGTCGGCGACGAGGGAACCGCGCCAGGACGACCAGGCGGCCGGTCCGGTGGCCAGGGCGTCGGCCTCGGTCAGGGCGTGCAGCAGCTCAAGGGTGTGCTCGGTGCCGACCGCCTCGGCGACCGCGCGCACGGTGGCCGGGTCGTCCAGGTCGCGCCGGGTGGCGGTCTCGATGAGCAGCAGGTGGTGGCGTACGAGGGTGGCGAGGACGGTCGCGTCCGCGCGGTCGAAGCCGATGCGGGCGGCCACGTCCCGGGCGATGGTCTCGCCGGCCACGGAGTGGTCGCCGGGCCAGCCCTTGCCGATGTCGTGCAGCAGCGCGGCGACCAGGAGCAGGTCGGGCCGGTGGACGCGGCGGGTGAACCCGGCGGCGCGGACGGCGGTCTCGATCAGGTGCCGGTCGACGGTCCACAGGTGCACGGCGTTGCGCTGCGGGCGGCAGCGCACCCGCTCCCAGTCGGGCAGGAGCCGGGTGATCAGGCCCTCGGCCTCCAGTGCCTCCCAGACCTGCACCGTGGGGCGGCCCGAGCCCAGCAGGGTCACCAGTTGCTCGCGTGCCTCGGCGGGCCAGGGCGCGGGCAGGGGGCGTGCGGTGGCCGCCAGGCGCCGTACGGCGTGCAGGGAGAGCGGGAGCCCGGCCTGGGCGGCGGCGGCCGCGGCTCGCAGCGGGAGGACGGGGTCGCGTTCGGGGCGCGCGGTGCGGGCGAGCACCACCTCGCCGTCCTGCTCGACGACGCCCTCGGCGAGCGGGGTGCGCTCGGGAGCCGGTTTGCCGCCTCCCCGTGCCCGTCCGCCGCTCAGCACGGCGCGCAGCCTCGGCCGCACGGCGCGCGAGCGCAGGACGCGCCCCACCTCGCGCCAGGTGACGTCGCCGGCGTAGGAGATGACGCGTGCCGCCTCGTACACCTGCCGCAGCAGCGCGTCGGCGTCCAGCAGCCCCAGCTCCGCCGCGACCTGGTCCTGCTCCTGCAACGCCAGCCGGTCGGTCGCCCGGCCCGTCGTCAGGTGGAGCGCGTCGCGTACGTCGAGCAGGCGGCGCCGTGCCTCGGCGAGGCCCTCGCGCGGGGCGTCGGCCAGCCAGGAGGCGGCGACGGCTCGCAGGGCGGTGGCGTCGCGCAGGCCGCCCCTGGCCTCCTTGAGGTCGGGTTCCAGCAGGTACTGCAGTTCTCCCTGGCGTTCGGCGCGCTCGGCGCACAGCTCACGCAGTTCGGGCAGGCGCTTGGGGGCCTGGTTGCGCCAGTCGGCGAGGACCGAGGTGCGCAGTCCGGCGGTCAGTCCCAGGTCGCCGGCGAGGTGGCGGGCGTCGAGGAGACCGAGGTGGACCTTGAGATCCTCGCCGGCCGTCTTCCGTGCCTGTGCGGGTGTGCGCAGGGAGTGGTCGAGGGCGATGCCGAGGTCCCATACGGGGTACCAGAGGCGGTCGGCGAGGGCGGCGACGGCCTTGTCGTCGCTGCCGTCGTGCAGCAGGAGCAGGTCCAGGTCGCTGCGCGGGGACAGCTCGCCGCGCCCGTAGCCGCCGACGGCGATCAGCGAGACGCCCCGGAGTTCACCGGCGGCGGCGGTGAAGAGGCCGGAGAGCCAGTCGTCCGTCAGTTCGGCGAGGGCGGCACGGCGCGGCGGCCCGGACCGCGTCCCCTCGGTGAGGAGGCGCAGCCGGGCCGCCGCGTAGCCGCCGGGTCCCGAGTCCTCTGCTTCTTTCGTCACGTCCGTACTCGTCACCCGGCGACTCCCGTTCCGTTGTCGTGCCTCAGAGCTGCCTCACATGTCCCGGCCGCCTCAGAGCGCGTCGGGTCCGCGCTCGCCGGTCCGGACCCGTACGGCCGTGTCGACCGGGACCGACCAGACCTTGCCGTCACCGATCTTCCCGGTGCGGGCCGCCTTGACCACGACCTCGATCAGCTGCTCGGCGTCGTCGTCCTCGACCAGCACCTCGATGCGGATCTTGGGCACCAGGTCGACGGTGTACTCGGCGCCCCGGTAGACCTCGGTGTGGCCGCGCTGCCGGCCGTAGCCGCTGGCCTCGGTCACGGTCAGGCCGTGGACCCCGAAGGCCTGGAGGGCCTCCTTGATCTCGTCGAGCCGGTGCGGCTTGACGACGGCGGTGATGAGCTTCATGCGTCCACCTTCTTGCTGTCGGCCTGCGCGGCCGTGGAGGCGGCCGGCGCGGCGGTCGTCCGGGCGGCGCCGCCACCGGCGCCGCTGAAGTCGTATGCGGTCTCGGCGTGCTCGGCCTGGTCGATGCCGGCCACCTCGTCGTCCTCCGGCACCCGCATGCCGATCGTCTTGTGCAGGATCAGCGCCAGGAGGGCGGAGACGACCAGAGAGTAGGCGAGGACGCCGAAGACACCGGCGCACTGCTTCCAGAACTGGTCCAGGCCGCCGCCGTAGAAGAGGCCCTGGACCTCGGACTGGCCCTTGCCGGTGGCGAAGAAGCCGACGAGGAGGGAGCCGAGGATGCCGCCGACGAGGTGGACGCCGACGACGTCGAGGGAGTCGTCGTAGCCGAACTTGTACTTCAGGCCGACGGCCATGGCGCAGAGCACGCCGGCGATGACGCCGATGGCGATGGCGCCGAGCGGGGAGACCGCGCCGCCCGCAGGGGTGATGGCGACCAGGCCGGAGACGGCGCCGGAGGCCGCGCCCAGCGTGGTGAAGGCGCCGTGCCGGATCTTCTCGTAGGCGAGCCAGCCGAGGACGGCGGCACCCGTGGCGACCTGCGTGTTCACGAACATCAGCGCGCCGACGCCGTCGTCGTTGCCGAGCCAGGAGCCGGCGTTGAAGCCGAACCAGCCGAACCAGAGCAGACCGGCGCCGAGCATGACCAGCGGCAGGCTGTGCGGGCGCATCGGGTCCTTCTTGAAGCCGACCCGCTTGCCGATGACCAGGATCACGCCGAGCGCGGCGGCACCGGCGTTGATGTGCACGGCCGTACCGCCGGCGAAGTCGATGACGCCCAGCTCGAAGGCCCAGCCGCCGGCGCCCCACACCCAGTGGGCGACGGGGAAGTAGACGACGGTGGCCCACAGGGCGACGAACAGCGCCCAGGCCGTGAACTTCACCCGGTCCGCGAGGGCGCCGCTGATCAGGGCGGGCGTGAGCACCGCGAACATCAGCTGGAAGACCAGGAAGACGAAGACGGGGATGGTGTAGCCGTCCCACAGCTCGGTCAGGCCGATGTTGCTCAGGCCGACCCAGTCGGAGTTCCAGCCGACGATGCTGCCGGTGTCGGTGCCGAACGCCATGGAGAAGCCGTACAGCACCCACAGGACGGTGACGATGCCGAGGCTGATGAAGCTCATCATCAGCATGTTCAGGGTGCTTTTGACGCGGACCATGCCTCCGTAGAAGAAGGCCAGGGCCGGGGTCATCAGCATCACCAGGGCGGAGCAGATGAGCATGAAGCCTGTGTTGGCGGCAGAGAGCTCCGTCTCTGCGGCAAGCGTGATGGCTGGAGCCATCGGCGTCTCCTCGTCGTTGGTACGGCCCCGTGCGGGCGAAGCCTGAGCGGAATGAGGGGTGGGCCGGTTATGCGCCATGAGATTGGCGCAGCGCGGTTTCGGTGGACGCCCCTCGTTGTTTCGCCGCCGTGACGAAGGCGCTGTGCGTGTTACGCGTCGGTGAACTGCCGGATGCGGGGCCGGACGATCGTTATCGTGGCGCAACGTCCCGCCGGGGACGTGAACCGGCCGCGGCGGCCTCCGAATGACCTGGCATGGGGGAGCCGAGTCGGGCAGTTCGGGAGGGCCGGCCGCGGCCGGGGCTGGTGGGGGTCAGACCGCCTCGGCGGTCTCCGGCAACTCGACGGCGAGCCGTTCGGTGAGGTCGATGACCTCACCGAGGTCGCCGAAATCGCGTACGGCCGTGTCGACGGTCTTGCGGATACGGGTGTTGACGCGTTCGGAGCGGACCTTCTTGGCGATCCCCATGGCCTCGACGGCCAGTCCGGCGCTCTGCTCGGGCTCGCGGCGCAGCAGGTGCACGGTGGCCATGCCGATCAGGTTCAGGGCGTAGGACCGCTGGTGCTCCTCGTCCTGGGCGAACAGCTCCACCGCGCGGCGCATCAGCGGCTCGGCCAGGGAGGCGTAGGCGGGGCTGCGGCCGGCGACGTAGGCGAGGTCGCGGAAGGAGTGGCTGTTCTCCCCGTACAGCTCGGCCTCGGAGAAGAAGCGGATCCAGTCGGGGTCCGGCTCGTCCCACTCGTCGGCCTCGGCGAAGGTGTCCTCGGCCATCCGCACGGCGCGCTTGCAGCGGCCGGGCTGGCCCATGTTGGCGTAGGCGCGGGCCTCCATCGCGTACAGCATCGACTGGGTGCGGGGGCTGGCGCAGTCCCGGCTGCCGTACTGGGCGAGGTGGATCAGCTCCAGGGCGTCGTCGGGCCGGCCGAGGTGGATCATCTGGCGGCTCATGCTGGAGAGGATGTACGAGCCGAGCGGCCGGTCGCCGGCCTCCTTGGCGGCGTGCAGGGCGAGGACGAAGTACTTCTGCGCGGTGGGCTGGAGCCCCACGTCGTACGACATCCAGCCGGCCAGCTCGGCGAGTTCGGCGGCGACCTTGAACAGCTTGGCGCGGGTGGTCTCCGCCTGCGGTTCCTGGAGCAGGTCGGTCACCTCGTGGAGCTGGCCGACGACCGCCTTGCGGCGCAGGCCGCCGCCGCACTGGGCGTCCCAGCGGCGGAACATCACGGCGGTCGACTCCAGCAGGTCCAGCTCCGGCCGGGACAGGCGCCCGCGCGCGCGGGTGGACGGTGCGGACTCGCGCTCGGAGGCCGCGGCCGAGGGTGAGGGGACGAGCCAGCGCTGCATGGGCTCGATGAGGGACGGGCCCGCTGAGAGGGCCAGCGAGCTCCCGAGGAAGCCGCGCCGCGCCAGCATCAGGTCGCTGCGCGAGAACTCGCTGAGCAGGGCCACGGTCTGCGGGCCCGTCCAGGGCAGGTCGACGCCGGTGGCGGAGGGCGTGGGGCGGCTGGAGCGCAGGCCCAGGTCCTCGACGGAGACGACGACGCCGAAGCGCTCGGAGAACAGCTCGGACAGGATGCGCGGGATCGGCTCGCGCGGGTTCTCGCCGTCGAGCCAGCGGCGCACGCGGGAGGTGTCCGTGGAGATGTGGTTGGCGCCCAGCTGGCGGGCCCGGCGGTTGACCTGGCGGGCCAGCTCGCCCTTGGACCAGCCGCTGCGGGCGAACCATGAGGTGAGCAGCTCGTTGGGGCGCTTGTCAGCGGGTGACGCGCTTCCCGCGCCCGTGCCGCTTCCGCCGTTGCCGCTCACTGGAACGCCCCCATCCCTGAGACCACCTGTCGCCGAGTGCGCCAAGCCCTATCAGAATGCCGGTGGTCGGTGCCCTCCGTCCGGCGGTTGCCACCCTTCGAACGGAAAGCCGAGTTGCCTCCGGCATACCCACGAGTGCATGTGCCGCACGGCTTCATGCACACAAAGTAATCCTACGATCACCCGTCCAGCCATGGTGATTGCGGAATCGCCACCATTCGCCACCCCTTCGAATGAACTCGCGGCGGCCCGCACGCGATTCACTTGACATAGGCCAACCGGGAGTCGGTGCAGCGGTGCACACCGGGGCGTGCGCCACCGAGCGCACCACCCGAAGTGCTTCCGGACGCTGCATGAACCGCGCGGCACCGGGGAGTTGGAAGCAGAGAGTCACGTTTCACGTCCGCTGCGTAACCGCCGCTGCGTCGGACCCGTTGGAGGGGGCATGGGCTTCACGATCGGCATCGGCAGCAGTCGGGGCATGCGCGACATCCGGTCCGGTGCGCGCCGCCGGGGCCGCGCGTCGGAGGGCACCGTCGTGGCCGAGTTCACCGGCCTGTGGGGCTGGGACGTGGTGCCGGGCGCCCGGGCCGCCGCGGGCGCCTGCTCGTGCGGCCGGCGCGACTGCCCGGCACCGGGTGCGCATCCGCTGGACTTCGCACCCGAGGTGCCCGCGGGGGCGACGCTGGACGAGGCGAGCGAGGCCTGGGCCGAGTTCCCGGGCGCCTCGGTGATGCTGCCGGCCGGGCGCGCCTTCGACGTGATCGAGGTGGCCGAGCCCGCCGGACTCAGGGCGCTGGCGCGGCTGGAGCGCATGGGCCTCCCGCTCGGACCGGTCACGGCGACCCCGCAGGGCCGCGCCCAGTTCTTCGTCGCCCCGGGCGCCGCCGCCGAGCTGCCCCGGCTGCTCTACCGCATGGGCTGGGACGACCCCGCCGCCCTCGACCTGCGCGGCCTGGGCCCCGGCGCGTACGTCACCGCCCCGCCGTCCGACCGCGGCGGCCTGGGCGCGGTGCGCTGGCTGCGCCCACCGGCCCTCGACTCGGCGACCAGGCCGCCGGCGGCCCGCCTGATGCTAGGGACCCTGGCGTACGTGGCCCATCGGTCGCGGGCGTAGACCTGCGGCTTCGGCGCCGCGATCGGTCGTAGACCGGCGGTCTCGGCGCCATGATCGGGCGCAGACCGGCGGCTTCGGCGCCGCGATCGGGCACAGACCGGCGGCTTCGGCGCCATGACCGGACGCAGACCGGCGGCTTCGGCGCCACGATCGGTGGTAGACCGGCGGCCCCTGCGGCGGCG
The DNA here is from genome assembly GCF_044142145.1 of Streptomyces sp. BK79. Classification (NCBI taxonomy): domain Bacteria; kingdom Bacillati; phylum Actinomycetota; class Actinomycetes; order Kitasatosporales; family Streptomycetaceae; genus Streptomyces; species Streptomyces sp. BK79. The sequence continues at coordinate 127,007 of NZ_JBHVOC010000017.1, read as the reverse complement.
GGCCCCGGCGAGGGACGGCCCCTAGTGCAGCGGGCCCCGCGAGGAGCGACCGCCGGCGTCGACATCGACCTCAGGCGAGGCGGTGCTGCGACGGGGCCCCGCGCCCCGCACGGGCATCCCCAGCGGCGGTGGACCCACCCGGGGGCAGCCCCTGCGGCAGCGAGGTCCCCGCGCTGGACCGCTCCCCCGCCGACCACGTGCGGTCCGCACTCCGCGAACGCGATCCGCCGCCCCGCATGGCGAAGCGCCCGCCCCCGGCCGGCAGACCGGGGAGCGGGCGCTCGTGCTCGTCACGCCGCGGGGTGGCGGGTCACTCACCGATGAGGGCGTCCACGAAGGCGGCCGGCTCGAACGGCGCGAGGTCGTCCGCGCCCTCGCCGAGCCCGATCAGCTTGACCGGCACCCCCAGCTCGCGCTGCACGGCGACGACGATGCCGCCCTTGGCCGTGCCGTCCAGCTTGGTGAGCACGATGCCGGTGATGTCGACGACCTCCGCGAAGACCCGGGCCTGGATCAGACCGTTCTGGCCGGTGGTGGCGTCGAGCACGAGCAGCACCTCGTCCAGCGGGGCGTGCTTCTCCACGACCCGCTTGACCTTGCCCAGCTCGTCCATGAGGCCGGTCTTGGTGTGCAGGCGGCCGGCGGTGTCGATGAGCACGACGTCCGAGCCCAGCTCCTTGCCCTCCTTGACCGCGTCGAAGGCCACGGAGGCCGGGTCGCCGCCCTCCGGACCGCGCACGGTGTGCGCGCCGACCCGCTCGCCCCAGGTCTGGAGCTGGTCGGCGGCGGCGGCGCGGAAGGTGTCCGCGGCGCCCAGGACGACACTGCGGCCGTCGGCGACCAGGACGCGGGCGAGCTTGCCGGTGGTGGTGGTCTTGCCGGTGCCGTTGACCCCGACGACCATCACGATGCCGGGCTTGCTGTTCGGCGGCTCGGTCTTGACCTCGCGGTCCATGTCGGGGCCGAGGAGGGTGATCAGCTCCTCGCGCAGCAGGGCGCGCAGCTCCTCGGGCGTACGGGTGCCGAGCACCCGCACCCGCTCGCGCAGCCGCTCGACCAGCTCCTGGGTCGGCTGCACGCCGACGTCGGCGGTGAGCAGCGTGTCCTCGATCTCCTCCCAGGTGTCCTCGTCGAGGTGCTCCCGCGAGAGCAGGGTGAGCAGGCCCTTGCCGAGGGCGTTCTGCGAGCGGGAGAGGCGGGCGCGGAGCCGGACCAGACGGCCGGCGGTGGGCTCGGGAACCTCGATCTGCGGGATCTCGAGCTCTTCGACGACGGGCGGCTCCTCGACGGTGGCGGTGCCGCCGTCCGGGAGGTCGACCTCCTCTATCGTCCGGCGCGTTTCGTCGCGCGGCGTCTCGGCCTCTTCGCCGACGTGCGGCTCGGCCGGAGGGGCGGTGATGTCGGGGGCGGCGGGGGGCGGCGGAGGCAGCTGCTTCTTACGGCGGCTGCCCACGATCAGCCCGCCGAGCGCGCCGACCACGACCACGGCGATGACTACAGCAAGGATGACGATGTCCATAACCCGTCCAGTATCAGTCATGGACTCCCAGGACAGCCCGCTTGTGGCTTCCTCCGAAGGACAAAGGCCCCTGGAAGGCAGGAGTCGGAGCAAAGTACGATGGAGGAGGCCACGTCAACGCGCGTAGAGTCCCGACCGCCCCCTCTTCTCCCACGATCGAGGCACGGACCCCCCACATGAGCAAGACCGCCGAGACCGAAGGCGCCCTGGAGACCCGCGGCATCGAGCAGGTGCCCGACCGCGAGCGCACCGCCCGGACCCGTGAACTTTTCCCGACCTGGGTCGGCGCCAACATCAGTGTCCTGCTGCTCACGATGGGCGCGAGCCTCGTCGTGGCGTACCAGCTCAACTTCTGGCAGGCGCTCGTCGTCGCGGCCGCCGCGCCGGTCGTGTCGTACGGCCTGGTCGGGCTGATCGGCATCGCCGGCAAGCGGGGTGGCGCGCCCGGGATGGCGCTGTCCCGGGCGGTGTTCGGGCAGCGGGGCAATCTGCTGCCGGGGTCGCTGATCTGGATAGCCCGCTGGGGCTGGGAGACGATCAACGCGGTGACCGGCGCGTACGCCGTGCTCACCGTGCTGGACATCGTGTTCGGCATCCGGGCCAACAGCGTGCTGGACATGGTGACGCTGCTCGCCTTCGTGGTGGCGACGTTCGCGATCTCCGGGCTGGGCATCAACGCCGTACAGAAGTGCAACAAGTACGCGACGTACCTCTTCGGCGCCTTCTCGGTGCTGGTCCTCGGCTATCTGGTCGTCGACACCGACTGGTCCGCGGTCTTCGGCCGGTCCGCCGGTTCGGTGGCCGCGATGATCACCGGCGTCGGTCTGATCGCGGCGGGCGGCGTCAGCTGGATCCCGTCCGCGCCGGACTTCACCCGGTACCTGCCGCGTACGGCCTCCTCGAAGGGGATCGTGGGCGTCACGGTCGGCGGCGCCGGCATCGTCGTCCTGCCGATGGTGCTGATGGGCATGATCATGGCCGTCTCCACGCCGGACCTGGCCTCGGCCGCCGACCCGGTCTCCTTCCTCGGTGAGATCCTGCCGACCTGGATCGCGGTGCCGTACCTGCTGATCGCGCTGATCGGCATGCTGCTGATCAACTCGATGTCGATGTACTCGGCCGGCTTCACCGCGCAGACGCTGGGCTTCAAGATCCCGCGCCACTGGGCCGTCTCGGTGAACGCGGTGATCTCGCTGATCTTCGGCGGTGTCCTGATGCTGGTGGCGACCAGCTTCATGGGCTCCTTCATCGCCTTCCTGTCGCTGCTCGCGGTCGCCTTCTCCGCCTGGGTCGGCGTCTTCGGCGCGGACATGCTGCGCGGGCGGGAGTACGACGGCGAGGCGATGGCGGATACCACGCGCACCAGCGCCTACTGGTACCGGGGCGGCTTCTCCCCCGCCGCCGTCGCCGCCTGGGCGGTGGGGCTGATCGCGGGCCTGCTGTTCACCACGTCCGACTGGTTCACCGGCCCGCTCGCCACGAACAACTTCGTCGGCGAGTACGGCCTCGGCTGGGTGGCCACGGTCGTCGTCTCCGGCCTGCTGTACGCGGTACTGCCGAAGCCGGCGCTGGTCGTCCCGGCGGCGGCGCCGGCGGAGCGGGCCGAGCAGCCCGAGACCGTCACCGTCTGACGCACCCCGGCCGACGCCCCCACTCCCCCGAGCGCCTCGGGAGAGTGGGGGCGTCGTCGTATGGCCGCCAGGCGTCGCCGTATGGCCGCCCCTCCGGGGCGGTGGGGCCGGGCGGGGAGTGGGGAGTACGGCGTGGACGTGACGCCCGGGGCGGCCGAGCACACCGCCGCCCCGTCCGGAAGGTGACCGGACGGGGCGGCGGACGGTACGGGGAGAGGGGCAGCGGGGATGGAGCCCTTCTCCCCGGGTTCGGGGAGGGCGGACGTCAGCCCATCTCCTCCAGGGCCTTGCCCTTGGTCTCCTTCACGAACTTCAGGACGAAGGGGATGGAGAGCGCGGCGAAGATCGTGTAGATCACGTAGGTGCCGGAGAGGTTCCACTCGGCCAGCGACGGGAAGCTCGCGGTGATGGCCCAGTTGGCGATCCACTGCGCGGCGGCGGCCACGCCCAGGGCGGCGGCGCGGAGCCGGTTGGGGAACATCTCGCCGAGGAAGACCCACACGACCACACCCCAGGACAGGGCGAAGAAGAGCACGAACAGGTGGGCGGCGATCAACGCGACCCAGCCCTGCGTCTCCGGGAGCTTGCCGTCGACCAGGTCGAAGGAGAACGCCCAGGCTTCCAGCGCCAGGCCGATCACCATGCCGACCGAGCCGATGAGGGCGAGCGGCTTGCGGCCGACGCGGTCCACGAAGATCATCGCGATCACGGTGCCGACGATGTTGATGATCGACGTCGTGAACGAGTAGAAGAAGGAGTCCGTCGGGTCGACACCGACCGACTGCCACAGCGTCGAGGAGTAGTAGAACGCGACGTTGATGCCGACGAACTGCTGGAAGACCGACAGGCCGATACCGATCCAGACGATCGGCTTGAAGAAGAAGCTGCCGCCGAGCAGTTCCTTGAAGCTGGCCTTCTCCTCGCGGTGCATCGCGTGCTCGATCTCGGCGATGCGGGCGTCGAGGTCGACGTCCTTGCCCTCGACCTCTTCGAGGATCTGCTTGGCCTTCTCGTGCTTGCCGACCGAGATCAGGAAGCGGGGGGACTCGGGGATGGCGAAGGACAGCAGGCCGTAGAGGACGGCCGGGACCACCATGACGCCGAGCATGACCTGCCAGGCCTCCAGGCCCATCAGCTCACCGCGCTGGTCGCCGCCGGCGGCGTTCAGCAGACCCCAGTTGACCAGCTGGGAGACGGCGATGCCGATGACGATCGCGGCCTGCTGGAAGGAGCCGAGCCGGCCGCGGTAGGCGGGCGGGGAGACCTCGGCGATGTAGGCGGGGCCGATCACCGAGGCCATGCCGATGGCGAAACCGCCGATGACACGCCACATCGCCAGGTCCCACAGCGCGAAGGGCAGCGCGGAGCCGACGGCGCTCACGGTGAACAGGATCGCCGCGATCTGCATGCAGCGGATACGGCCGATGCGGTCGGCGATACGGCCGGCGGTCGCGGCACCGATGGCACAGCCGATCAGCGCGATCGCGATGACCTGGGCCAGCATCGCGGAGCCGACGTCGTAACGGTCCCGGACGGCCTCGACGGCACCGTTGATCACGGAACTGTCGTAGCCGAAGAGGAAACCGCCCATCGCGGCCGCCGCCGCGATGAAGATGACGTGCCCGAGATGTTCGGGGTGAGCCGTCCTGGCTCCTGATGTGGATGCCTGCGATGTGCTGGCCACGTGTACTCCTCGGGCTACCGGCAACGCTGCCGGGGTGGTTCGCCTTCGAGATACCGCTGGACGGGACCTGAAGGTAAAAGCAACGTTGCAGAGACTATGCCTTCAAGTTTCGAAGTCAATAGGGCGACAGCTGTGAGTTTGGAGATGCTTCAGGGGGTCACGTGTTCAAGAGTTGAAGCGTCCGAGTTCAGGACTGCCGCAGCCGCTGGCTGATGACCTTCGACACACCGTCGCCCTGCATGGACACGCCGTACAGCGCGTCGGCGACCTCCATCGTGCGCTTCTGATGCGTGATCACGATCAGCTGCGAGGCCTCCTGCAGCTCCTGCATGATCCGGATCAGCCGCTGCAGGTTCGTGTCGTCGAGCGCCGCCTCGACCTCGTCCATGACGTAGAACGGGCTGGGCCGCGCCTTGAAGATCGACACGAGCATCGCCACCGCGGTCAGCGAGCGCTCCCCGCCCGAGAGCAGCGACAGCCGCTTGACCTTCTTGCCCGGCGGCCGGGCCTCGACGTCCACGCCCGTGGTGAGCATGTTGTCGGGGTCGGTCAGGATCAGCCGCCCCTCACCACCCGGGAACAGCCGCCCGAAGACGCCCTCGAACTCCCGGGCCGTGTCCCGGAACGCCTCGGCGAAGACCTGCTCGACGCGCTCGTCGACCTCCTTGACGACCTGGAGCAGGTCGGCGCGGGTCTTCTTCAGGTCCTCGAGCTGCTCGCTGAGGAACTGGTGGCGTTCCTCCAGCGCCGCGAACTCCTCCAGGGCCAGCGGATTGACCTTGCCGAGCTGCTGGTAGGCGCGTTCGGCGGCCTTCAGCCGCTTCTCCTGCTCGGCGCGCACGAAGGGCCGGGGGCGGTTGCGCGGGTGCTCCGGGTCGTCCGGGAGCTCCTCGCCCTCGGCGGGGGGCGAGGGCGGCACCTCTTGATGGGGGCCGTACTCGGCCGCGAGTCCCGCCGGTTCCACACCGAGTTCCTCCAGCGCCTTGGTCTCCAGCTGCTCGATCCGCAGCCGTTTCTCGGCGCCGAGTACCTCGCCCCGGTGGACTGAATCCGTCAACTTGTCCAGCTCCGCCTTGAGGTCGCGTCCGGCGGTGCGCGCGGCGGTCAGCTCCTGCTCGCGCCGGGCCTTGGCGGCCTCGGCGGCGGTGCGCTCCTCGTCGGCGCGGGCCAGGGAGACCTCGACGTGGGCGAGCAGCTGCCGGGCGCCGGCGGCGACCGCCCCGGCGACGGCGGCTTCGTGCCGGAGCCTGGCCCTGCGCTGTTCGGCACGCGCGCGTGCCTCGCGTTCCGCGCGGGCGGCCCGGTCCAGGGAATCGGCCCGTCCGGCGAGGGCCTTGACCCGTTCCTCGTGGGTACGGGCCTGGAGGCGGGCCTCCATCTCGGTCTGCCGGGCGTTGGCGCCGTCGGCGGCGAGCCGGTCGCGCACGGAGGTGTCCGGCTCCTCCTCGACCGGCATCTCCTCGGCGACGGCGAGCCGCTCGGCCAGCTCCTCGACCTGAGCCAGCGCCTCGTCCAGCGCCTCCTGCGCCCGCGCCGCCGCGGCGGCGGACCGTTCCGCCTCACCGGCGGCGCCCCGCGCCTGCCCCGCCAGCCGGCCGAGCTGCTGGGCGACGGCCGACTTCTCCCGGTCGGCGGCCCGCCGCCGCTCCCCCAGCTCCTCGACGAGGGCGGCGCACTCCCGGCGCCGCGCCACGGCCGCCTCCTGCGCCTCGGCGAGTTCCCCGCACCGCACCCCCAGCTCCGCCAGCTCGGCGGCGGCCTGGTCCACGGAGGCCTGCACCTCCAGCAGGCTGGGCGCCCCGGCGGACCCGCCCTGGGCGACGTGCGCGCCCAGCAGGTCGCCCTCGGCGGTGACGGCGGTCAGCTCCGGGTGGGCGTAGACGAGGTCCTCGGCGTCCTCCAGGGTGGCCACGACGACGATCCCGCGCAGCAGCCGCCGTACGGCCGGCATCAGCTCGGCGGGCCCGCGGACGAGGTCGGCGGCGTACGGCGCCCCCTCCCGCCGGGGCTCCTCCGGTACGTCGTCGGGGGCGCCGGCGAGCAGCAGCGCGGCCCGGCCGGCGTCCTGTTTGCGCAGCAGACGGAGGGCGTCGGCGGCGGCCGCCGGGGACGTCACGGCGAGGGCGTCGGCGGCCGCACCGAAGGCGGTGGCCAGGGCTGCCTCGTGGCCGGTTGTGACGGTGAGCAGTCCGGCGGCCGGGCCGAGCAGGCCGGTGAGCCGGTCCCCGGCGTCGAGCAGCGCGCCGGTGCCGTCCTTGCGGCGCAGGCCGAGCGAGAGCGCCTCGTGGCGGGCCTGCGTCGCCGCGCGCCGGCGCTCCGCCGCGGTGACCGCGTCGCGGGCGGCGCTCTGGGCGGCCTCCGCCTCGGCCAGCTGCCGTTTGGCGGCCTCGTGGCGCTCGGCGAGCCGCTGGTCGTCCGCGTCCAGGCCGTCGACCTCCGCCTGGAGCGCCTCGTACTCCTCCTGGGCGGCGGCGGCCCGCTCCTGTGACGCGTCCCGGGCCTCGGCCAGCCGCTCGATCTCGGCCTGGGCGGAGGCGGCGCGCGAACGGGCGGCGCCGACCTGCCCGCTGAGCCGGGCCAGGCCCTCACGGCGGTCGGCGATGGCGCGGGCGGCGTCCTTGAGGCGGCGCTCCTCCAGGGCCAGTTCGCGTTCGAGGTCGGCGCGGTGGGCGACCGTGTCCTCCAGGGCGCGTTCGGCCGCCTCCAGGGCCGCTTCGAGTTCGGCCTCCTGCTCGCGGACCCGGGCGGCCTCGCGCTCCAGCTCCTCCGGCTCGCGGCCGCGGCGCTCCTCGACGGGCGCCGAGGTCGCGCTGTTCACGCGGGCGTCGGCCAGCGAGATGGTGCCGCGCACCCGTTCGGCGAGCTGGGACAGCTCGTACCAGGTCTGCTGGGCGCGCTGGAGACGCGGGGTGAGGCGGCGCACCTCGTCCTCCAGGTCCGCCTCACGGCGCAGGGCCCGCCCCAGCTCCTGTTCGGCGGCCTCCTTGCGTTCCTTGAGCGCGGCCTCGTCGGCGATCTCGGCCTGGAGCGCCTCGCGCAGCCGTACGAGGTCGTCGGCGAGGAGCCGGAGGCGCGCGTCCCGCAGGTCGGCCTGGATGACGGCGGCCCGGCGTGCCACCGCGGCCTGTCTTCCGAGCGGCTTGAGCTGGCGGCGCAGCTCGTCCGTCAGGTCCTGCACGCGCGCGAGGTTGGCCTGCATCGCGTCGAGTTTCCGGAGCGCCTTCTCCTTGCGCTTGCGGTGCTTGAGGACTCCGGCGGCCTCCTCGATGAAGGCGCGGCGCCCCATCGGGTCGGCGTGCAGGACGGAGTCGAGCTGGCCCTGGCCGACGATGACGTGCATCTCGCGGCCGATGCCGGAGTCGGAGAGCAGTTCCTGGATGTCGAGGAGGCGGCAGGTGTCGCCGTTGATCTGGTACTCGCTGCCGCCGTTGCGGAACATGATCCGCGTGATGGTGACCTCGGCGTACTCGATGGGCAGGGCCCCGTCGGAGTTGTCGATGGTCAGCGACACCTCGGCCCGGCCCAGCGGCGGGCGGCCGGTGGTGCCGGCGAAGATGACGTCCTCCATCTTGCCGCCGCGCAGCGACTTGGCGCCCTGTTCGCCCATGACCCAGCTGAGCGCGTCCACGACGTTGGACTTGCCCGAGCCGTTCGGCCCGACGACGCAGGTGATGCCCGGCTCGAACCGGAGCGTGGTCGCCGAGGCGAACGACTTGAACCCGCGCAGGGTCAGGGCCTTCAGGTGCACGCCGTCGGACTCTACCTTTCGCGGGTGTCTCACTCCATGAACCGGTGAACCGCCGCGGTTTCGCCGATGAACGCGCAGGGCACATCAGACGTTGAAGAGGGTGAAAGGATGCGCGGGGCTGGGAATGGGGGCCCGGAAGGCCCAGGCGCCGAGCCGCGGAGCTGTCGGGACGCCGCGGAGCTGCTGGAACGGGGGCGCGAAGAAAGAAGGGACGCCGAAGCGTCCCTTGCAGACTCTGACACCTGAGCGGTTGTACGGGCGGGCCCGACCACTGCTGTGCCGTAGTGGAGCGATGCAGTGATCAGGTGAGCGCAGGCTCCGCCTGGTGTGCGTCAACGCTCTCCATGCTCTCCATGATCCTGTCGTGAGAAGCGGCAGCCGCCAGCGCGTCGTTCTCCGCCTGGATCCGTCCGAGCTCGGATTCCAGGTCCTGGACGCGCTGCTGGAGCCGTCGCATCTCGGCGAGGAGTCGCGGGTCGGAGCCGCCGACGTAACCGAGAAGCGCCTTTGCCATGATGGATGGTCCTCCACAATGAGTGACCGACCGAAGCGGTGTGGGTCGTGAGGGATTCGCACCCGCGGTGCTTGGCACTTTGGAGTTTTTACTGCCGTTCAACCATGCCAAACAGCTAAGGTGCGCGGGGCTTTCAGCGTCTCACCAAAAAGTTTGACGGTCAACACGATCACGCCCCGTATTGGCGGGCGCCCGGGGGCTCGCGGCCGGCGAACGGCGACGCTGCGACTCCTGCGGGCCCCGCGGGGCGTGGTGATCTTTCTGCGTGCGGAGCCTGCCACGAGACGCCGTTCTTGGCAACCACCTGCCCGTTTTCGCTCCGGGCACCCTCGCACGGACGCCCCTCCGAGGCTCCGGACGGCTCCCGCGCGACCCGGCGTCAGCGGATGGCGAAGCCCTCGTAGCCGCCGCGGGGTGTGTCCCAGATCTCGGTGACGCCGTCCACGCGTCCGGGCGTGTCGTCGCCGCGCAGCCAGTCGAGCAGCCCCTCGCAGCGCTCTCGCGGGCCCTCCGCGACCACCTGGACGCGCCCGTCGGCCAAATTGAGAGCAAAACCACTCATCCCGCCGAGCTCCAGCGCCCTGGCCCGCGTGAACCAGCGGAAACCCACGCCCTGGACCTGTCCGCGCACCCACGCGACCAGCCGTACATCCTCACTCATGACTGCAACCTAACCAGTCAATGTCTCGCCGGACACTTCACCCTCTTGCGCCATGCGGTACCGTCCCCACCCAATGAATCGCACCTGAAACTCACCCGTTCGTGTGGGTTCCGTGCTGATCTTGAGGACACGTCGACCGCGAGGACACGTCCGGCGCGAGGACCGCGAGGACCGCGAGGACGAGGAAGGCCAGAACATGGGACGCCACCGACGCTCCGCCGCCGGCCGCGCCGCCACGGGCCGCGCGGCGCAGGACCGCCCGACGGACGGCACCGTGGGACGCGGCACCGGACCGGCGCCGGGTGAGCGCCCCACGATGGGGATCGCGCCCTACCTGAACCCGGAGGCGTACGCCGAGGTCCGGGCGAAGAGCGACGCCTACCTGTTCGCACCCGACGACCCGGGTGCCCCGGACGGTGACGGACCCGACGCGCACGACGGGCGCCCGCGGGCGGGCCGCACGGTCCCCTTCCCCAGCGACGGGTTCACCCCCGACGACGGCCCCCGGCGCGAGGGCACCGGCCGTCGCCGCAGGAAGAGGGGCGTCACCCCGGTCCGCACGGGCCTGCTCGGGGTCTCGGCGGCGGTCGCCATCGGCACGGTGGCGGTGGCGACGGGCGCGGTGCCCGGCCTCGACAACTACCGGATCGGCGGCGGCAGCGGCGGGGGCGACCGGGTGCAGGCCCAGGACGTCCCGACCGGCACCCCCTCCGCGCAGGGCGGCACCTCCGGCAGCGTCGAGACCGGCGGCGACGCGGCCGCGAGCCGGGGCACCGACCGGTCCTCCTCCCCGTCGGAGTCCTCCTCCGGCTCCGCGCCCCCTTCACCCTCGGCCCCCTCCTCGTCCACGCCGTCGGATTCGGCCGGCTCCTCGAAGCCGTCGGCACCGGAGTCGAAGCCCGCCGCCCCGGCCGGGACGCCGTCGAAGACGAAGAAGCCCGAGCGGACTCCCGGCGCGAAGCCGAAGCCCACGCCGCCGCGCACGGCCACCGAGGAACCCCAGCGGCCCAGCGCGCCCAGCGCGCCCAGCACGCCCGCCGGAGCGTCCGAGCAGGCCGTCGCCCAGGCCCAGGTGCTCAAGCTCGTCAACGACGAGCGCGCCAAGGTGGGCTGCAGCCCGGTGGCCGCCAACAGCGCGCTGCGCGAACTGGCCGAGGACTTCAGCCGGGCCATGGCGGAACAGGGCTTCTTCGACCACACCGACCCCAGCGGCGCCACTCCCTGGGACCGGGCCGAGGCCGCCGGGATAGGCAACCTCGGCGGCGAGAACATAGCCCGCGGCCAGGCCGACGCCCAGGCCGTGATGGACGCCTGGATGGACAGCCCCGGCCACCGCGCCAACATCCTGAACTGCGACTTCCAAACGCTGGGCGTCGGAGTCCACTTCGGGACCGGCGGCCCCTGGTGGACGCAGAACTTCGGCTACTGAGACAGACAACCGCAGGTCACAAAGGTGCGCTGCCCGGTTCGTCGGGCCCGCCTCGTCATACCTGCCGTGCGGCGTTGCCCTCTCTGTGCATGCCCGTGCACAGAGCCCAGACGATGAAGAGATTGACGGCGACCAGCGTCAGGGCCCAGAGGGGGTAGTACGGCACCCACAGGAAGTTGGCGAGCGCGCCGAGTCCCGCCACGAACACGCCGAAGAAGCGGGCCCAGAGCGCTCCGCTGAGCACGGCACACCCGGCGACGACGATGGCGATTCCCGTGATCAGGTGCACCCAGCCCCAGCCCGCCAGACTGAACTCGAACACGTAGTGGCGCGTCGCGACGAACAGGTCGTCCTCCGCGATGGCGGCGATTCCTTCGAAGATCGCCATCGCGCCCCCGAAGATCATCAGGGCGGCGGCGAGGACGGTCGTACCCGACACGGGTGCGTGCCCGGGCCGCGGGCCTGCTCCGGCCGCTGTCGGTGGGACGGCGTCACGTGACATGGCGGACTCCTCAGGGGGGCGGTGCCGCCGGCCGGCTGGACGCTCGAAGCGGGGGCGGCCTTTCCCAGCGTGGCACGACCGCGCTCCACCGGCATCCGGACCGCGCCCCGCCGCAGGCGGCGGCGTCTGTGTCGGACGCCGTCCCAGGAATGGTGATGCGCCTGCCCAGTTCCGGCCGCCGACCGCACCTACGGAGCCCTGTCCCCCGCTCAGCGCACCCTGCGGCACCGCGCTGTGCTCACGTACGCTGGTCCTATGTCGACCACGCAGGAGCGCACGGAGGAGCAGGACCTTCCGTACGACGTGTTCTCCCGGGCCTGTCCCTCGCGCGGCACCCTGGAGCACGTCACGGGGCGCTGGGGCGCGCTGACGCTCGGCGCGCTGTACGACGGGACGTTCCGCTTCAACGAGCTGCGGCGCCGGGTCGACGGCGTCAGCGAGAAGATGCTGGCCCAGACCCTGCACGCGCTGGAGCGCGACGGTCTGGTGCGCCGTGAGGCGCAGCTCACGAATCCGCCGCGCGTGGACTACGAGCTGACGGCTCTCGGGCGTGAGGTGGCCGGGCGGCTGATCGCGCTCATCCAGTGCCTGGAGGGGCGGATGGACGAGGTCCTGGCGTCCCGGGAGCGGTACGACGCGCAGCGGATGCCTACGGCGTGATCCTCGGCGCGCGCTGGCACTTCGGGCAGAAGTAGCTGGAGCGGTTCATCCACGGCCGGCGGCGCATCGGTGTGGCGCAGCGGCGGCAGGGCAGGCCCTCGCGCCCGTACGCGTCGAGCGAGCGGTCGAAGTAGCCGGACTCGCCGTTGACGTTGACGTAGAGGCTGTCGAAGCTGGTGCCGCCGACGGCGAGGGCGGCGTTCATCACGTCGCGCACGTGGGCGAGGAGTTCGGCGGCGCGGGGGCGGGTGAGCGTCGCCGTGGGGCGTTCGTAGTGCAGGCGGGAGCGCCACAGGGCCTCGTCCGCGTAGATGTTGCCGACGCCGCTGATCAGGGACTGGTCGAGCAGGGCCCGTTTGACGGTGGTGCGCTTGCGGCGCAGGGCGAGGTGGAATGCCTCGTCGTCGAAGAGCGGGTCGAGGGGGTCGCGGGCGATGTGCGCGATGACGTCGGGCAGGCCGTCGGGGCTGGTCTCGTGCAGGGAGAGGCCGCCGAAGGTGCGCTGGTCGACGAAGCGGAGTTCGGTGCCGAGGGTGTCGGCGAAGCGGACGCGGATGCGCAGGTGCTTCTCGGCGGGTGCCTCGTGCGGCTGGACCAGCAGTTGTCCGCTCATGCCGAGGTGCGCCAGGACCGCCTGGCCGGTGTCCTCCAGGGGCAGCCACAGGTACTTGCCGCGGCGGCTGGGCGTGCCGACGCGGTGGCCCTCGAGGCGGCGGGCGAAGTCGTCGGGGCCGGCGATGTGCCGGCGTACCGCGCGTGGGTGCAGGACCTCGGCGTCGGCGACGGTGCGGTGGGCGACCCAGCGCTCCAGGCCGCGCCGGACGACCTCGACCTCGGGCAACTCGGGCATGGCATCCCCTCGGGTGGGCCGGTGGACGAGCCGAACGCCCGCCCCTGGAGCGAGGCGGGCGTTCGGGTGTGCTTGCTGCTGTGCTGCCGGTCAGGCGGAGGCCGACGGGGCGTCGGCGTTCGACTCGGCGACGACGTCGGCGGCCGACGGGGCCGCCTCGGTCCTGGCGCGCTCGTCCGCCGCGGCCCGGATGGACCGCCACGCGGATTCCGCGGCCTGCTGCTCCGCCTCCTTCTTGCTGCGGCCGGTGCCGGTGCCGTACGAGACGCCTCCGACGCGGGCGGCAGCAGTGAAGGTCTTCTCGTGGTCCGGGCCGGTCTCCGTGACCAGGTACTCGGGGACGCCGAGCCCTTCGGTCGCGGTGAGTTCCTGGAGGCTGGTCTTCCAGTCCAGGCCGGCACCGAGGTTGGAGGACTTCTCGATCAGCGGGTCGAACAGGCGGTGCACCAGTTCGGAGGCCGCGTCGAGGCCCTGGTCGAGATAGACAGCGCCGATCACCGCTTCGAGGGTGTCGGCGAGGATGGACGCCTTGTCCCGGCCGCCCGTGCCCTCTTCACCGCGGCCGAGCCGGATGAAGGAGCCGAGGTCGAGCCCGCGGCCCACCTGAGCCAGCGCACGTGAGTTGACCACCGCGGCCCGCAACTTGGCCAGCTGGCCTTCGGGCAGGTCGGGGTGGGTGCGGTACAGCGTGTCCGTGACGACGAGGCCGAGGACGGAGTCCCCGAGGAACTCCAGCCGCTCGTTCGTCGGCAGGCCGCCGTTCTCGTACGCGTAGGAACGGTGGGTCAGTGCACGCACCAGAAGGGCGGACTCGAGCTGATAGCCGAGCCGCCCTTCCAGAAGCGTGTGGGACGAGGCCTGGTTGGTGTCCGCCTTCTTCTTGGCGGGTGGGTCCGCCTTGGCGGCGTCATCCGCCTTCTTGGGGACTGACACAGTGCCTCTCACCAGCCGCTCAGACCTCGAGGACCTGGCGCTTGTTGTAAGTGCCGCAAGACGGGCACGCGATGTGCTGCTGCTTGGGCTCGTGGCAGCGCTCGCACGCAACCAGGGTGGGGACCGCAGCCTTCCACTGCGACCGGCGGTGGCGCGTGTTGCTGCGCGACATCTTCCGCTTCGGAACAGCCACGGCTACTTCTCCTGCTTCTCGTCGACGCCAGGTTCGGCGCCGCTCATCTCGTCCTTCTCGCCGTCTCCGAGTGAACCGGCGAGTCCCTGCAAAGCCGCCCAACGGATGTCGACGGCGTCGTGGTGGTGGTCCGGGTCGTCCGCCAGGCGCACTCCGCACTCGGAGCACAGACCCGGACAGTCTTCCTGGCACACCGGCTGCATCGGCAGTGCGAGCACCACCGCGTCGCGCAGCACGGGTTCGAGGCCGATCAGGCCGTCCTCGACGAAGAACCCGTCCTCGTCTTCCTCGGCGTCGTCGCCCGGTTCCGCGCTGGCGCGGCCCCGGTCGTCGGCGTCAGGGTACGAGAACAACTCCTGGAAGTCCGCCACGAGCTCCTGCTCGAGCGGCTCCAGACACCTTACGCACTCGCCCTGGGCCTTGGCACGGGCGGTGCCTGTGACGAGCACCCCTTCCATGACGGACTCGAGCCGGAGATCGAGTTCCACCGGGGCGCCTTCCGGCACTCCGATGACGCCCTGGACACCGAAGTCCTTGGGAGCGTCGACCGTGCGGGTCAGGCGCTGCAGCGCACCGGGCCGCCGTCCCAGCTCGTGCGTGTCGAACACGAGGGGGTCGCGGTGGTCGAGGCGCGCGTTCAGAACCATTCCTGCTTTCGGTCTTTCGTGGTTTGGGGTGCCGCCCTTCGGTGTTCCCGGGCAGCGGCGATCGCGGACGTACACGCGACCGAAGAGCCAGGATACTGGACCATTCGCTCTCGTCCCAATCCGGACCGGGACGGGGGCCGGGCGGGGGCCGGGGCGTCCGGTCTAGAGGCCGCGGCCCTGTTCGTACGCCCTCAGCTGCTCCGCGCTGATCATGCTGGTGTCGAAGAGGCTGGTCTCGTCGAGGGCCTGCGGCTGGACCTGCGGCGGCTGCTGCGGCTGCGGGGGCTGCTGCGGCGGCTGGGGCTGGGCGTAGCCGTCCTGGGCGCCGTACGCCTGCTGCTGGGCGTCGTAGCCCTGGTACGCGTACGGGTCCGCCGTCTGCTGCGGGTAGCCGTACGGGTCCTGACCGCTCCCGTACGTCTGCGGATAGCCCGCGTACGGGTCGGGCTGCTGCTGGGCGTAGCCGTACGCCGGCTCCTGGGCCGGCATCTCCGGCACGGCCTGCGCCGGCACCTGTGCCGCCGCCGGCTGGGGCTCGCCGTACTCACGCTGCCGGGGCTGCCCGGCGGGGGCGTCCGAGAGGTCCGCGAGACCGGCGAGGTAGTCGGCGTCGCTGGAGTGCTGGACGGTGGTGGCGTCGTCGGCGAGGGCGCCGAGGTCGTCGGTGGCGATCCGGCCGTGCAGTTTCTGCCGACCCCGGCCGACCGCCTCCAGGGTCTTGGCCAGCACCGCCTCGAAGGCGCCGAGCTTGGTGTCGACGTAGCTGTCGGCGTCGCGGCGCAGGGTCTCGGGGTCGTGGCTGCGCTCGGGGGCGTCCTCGTCCTCGTAGCCGTTCTCGTCGAGGCCGGGTCCGGTGCCGAGCAGCTTCTCGCGGCCCCGGCCGACGGAGCCGAGGGTCTTGGTGAGGACGACCTCGAAGTTGGCGAGCTTGGAGTCGACGTAGTCGTCGGCCTCGGCGCGGATCTCCTCGGCCTCCTGGCGGGCCTCGGCGAGGATCCGGTCGGCCTCGGCCTGGGAGCGGCGGGCGACCTCGGTGTCGGCGATCAGGGAACCGCGTTCGGCGTGGGCGCTCTCGATGATCCGGTCGGCCTCCTGGCGGGCCTGCGCGACCATCTGCTCCCGGTCGCCGATCAGTTCCTGGGCCTGGGCGAGGGAGCCGGGCAGCTCGGCGCGCAGGTCCTCCAGCATCGAGAGCAGCTCGGCGCGGTTGACCACGCACGAGGCCGACATGGGCATGGCGCGGGCGCCGGAGACCATCGCGGTGATCTCGTCGAGCTTCTTCTGCACGTCCACCGTGTGCTCGCCACTCTCTACAGCTGTGTTGGAGACGGACGGGACGACTGTACGACCCTGTGGCGCCCGGGGGACACCGGGTGACGGTTTGTCAGTCTCCGGCAGCTGTACGGCGGCGGTGTCAGTCCTTCTTCAGGCGCCCGGAGAGGGCTTCGAGGACCAGCGGCGGCACCAGGTGGGAGACGTCGCCGCCCCAGGTGGCGACCTCCTTGACCAGGGAGGACGACAGGAAGCTGTAGGTCGGGTTGGTGGGGATGAAGAGGGTCTCCACGCCCGAGAGGCCGTTGTTCATCTGGGCCATCTGCAGCTCGTAGTCGAAGTCGCTGACCGCGCGCAGACCCTTGACGATGGCCGGGATCTCGCGCTGCTTGCAGAAGTCGACGAGGAGGCCGTGGAAGGACTCCACGCGCACGTTCCCGTACTCGGCGGTGACCTGGCGGATGAGGTCGATCCGCTCCTCGATCTCGAACAGGCCCTTCTTGGCCTGGTTGATCATCACCGCGACGAAGACCTCGTCGTAGAGGCTGGAGGCACGGGCGATGATGTCGAGATGTCCGTTGGTGATCGGGTCGAACGACCCGGGACAGACGGCGCGGCGCACTAGAGTTCCCTCGCTCTCCGGTCCGGTCATCGTGCGTCTTCGCACGTAGCGGCGGCGTGACCGTACCAAAACGTTCCCTCGCCGTAGCGACGGGCCCGGATCGCTTCGAAGCCGTCCGGCCAGCGGAATGCGCCACCCCTGGTGCTGCGCTCCACGGTGACGAGCGCTTCCCCGGCGAGCCACCCCTCCGTACGGAGTGTGAGCAGGATCTCGCGGAGATCGTCGTCCGAGACGGCGTACGGCGGGTCCAGGAAGACGATGTCGTACGGCTCGGCCGGTGCCGGGGTGCGGATGATCTGTTCCGCTTTGCCCGCCCGGACCTCGGCGCCGGGCAGGCCGAGCGCCTTGACGTTCTCCCGGACGGTGCGGACGGCCCGGGCGTCGGCCTCGACGAGCAGGACGTGCCCGGCGCCCCGGGACAGCGCCTCCAGGCCGACGGCGCCGGAACCGGCGTACAGGTCGATGACCCGCTCGCCGTCCAGCGGGCCGCCGAGCAGGGACTGCCAGGTCGAGAACAGGCCCTCGCGCGCGCGGTCGGAGGTGGGGCGGGTGCCGCTCCCCTGCGGGACGGCCAGGCGGCGTCCGCCGGCTTTGCCGGCGATCACGCGGGTCATCTTGGGTCCTTGGGTGTGGGGTGTGTTCGTCTCAGTCTGGCAGGCGGGTGTGCGGGGTGCCTCGTGCGGAGCGGCGGGTGCGAGGCGCTCAGCCCTTCTCCAGGTACTGCTCCCGCTCCTCGTCCAGGAGGGAGTCCAGGGCCGTCCGCAGGCCGGGCAGGCCGGTCAGCTCCGGGTCGGCGGCCACCACCGCGGCCGCCTCCTGTCGTGCCTCGGCGATGATCTCCTCGTCCTCGATCACCGCGAGGACCCGCAGGGAGGTGCGGGCGCCGGACTGGGCCTGGCCGAGGACGTCGCCCTCGCGGCGCTGTTCGAGGTCGATGCGGGACAGCTCGAAGCCGTCGAGGGTGCCGGCGACGGCGGCCAGGCGCTGGCGGGCCGGGCTCGCCTCGGGCATCTCGCTGACCAGCAGGCACAGGCCGGGGGCCGAACCCCGGCCGACGCGGCCGCGCAGCTGGTGGAGCTGGGAGACGCCGAAGCGGTCGGCGTCCATGATCACCATCGCGGTGGCGTTCGGGACGTTGACGCCGACCTCGATGACGGTCGTGGCGACCAGGACGTCGGTCTCCCCCGCGGTGAAGCGGCGCATGACCGCGTCCTTGTCGTCGGGCTGCATACGGCCGTGCAGGACCTCGACCCCGAGCCCCTGGAGCGGCCCCTTCGCCAGCTGCTCGGCGACCTCCAGGACGGCCAGCGGGGGCCGCTTGTCGGCGTCCCCGCCGGGAGGCTGCTCGGCACCCTTCTTCGAGGTGTCCTTCTTCGGGGCGTCCTCCTCGTCGCCGATGCGCGGGCAGACGACGTACGCCTGGTGGCCGGCGGACACCTCCTCGCGGACCCGCTCCCAGGCCCGGGCGAGGAAGTGCGGCTTGTCGGCGGCGGGGACGACATGGCTGGCGATCGGGGACCGCCCGGCCGGGAGCTGGTCCAGGACGGAGGTCTCCAGGTCGCCGAAGACGGTCATGGCGACGGTGCGCGGGATCGGTGTGGCGGTCATGACGAGCAGGTGCGGCGGCTGCTTGCCCTTGCCGCGCAGGGCGTCGCGCTGTTCGACGCCGAAGCGGTGCTGTTCGTCGACGACGACCAGGCCGAGGTCGTGGAACTGGACCTTGTCCTCGATCAGCGCGTGGGTGCCGATGGCGATGCCGGCCTCGCCGGTGGCCAGGTCGAGCAGGGCGTGGCGGCGGGCGGCGGCGCCCATCGAGCCGGTGAGCAACGCCACCTTGGTGGCGTGCTCGGCACCGCCCAGCATGCCGCCCTCGGCCAGCTCCCCCATCATCTCGACGATCGACCGGTGGTGCTGCTGGGCGAGCACCTCGGTGGGCGCGAGCATCACGGCCTGCCCGCCCGCGTCGACGACGGCGAGCATGGCGCGCAGGGCCACCAGTGTCTTGCCGCTGCCGACCTCCCCCTGGAGGAGCCGGTGCATCGGGTGGTCCGTGGCGAGGTCGTCGAAGATCTCCCGGGACACCTTCCGCTGGCCGTCGGTGAGGGTGAAGGGGAGGCGGTCGTCGAAGGCGGCGAGCAGGCCGTCCGGGCTCGGTTTCCTGGGGACGGCGGGGAGTTGGGTCTCGGCGTGGCGGCGGCGGGCGAGGGCGACCTGGAGGACGAACGCCTCGTCCCACTTCAGCCGGGCGCGGGCGTCCTCGACGTCCGCCTTGGTGTGCGGGCGGTGGATCTTCAGGAGGGCCTCGGGGAGGGAGACCAGGCCCCGGCCCTCGCGCAGGGAGTCGGGGAGCGGGTCGACGGCCTCCTGCGCGCTGGGCAGCACCGTCTGGATCGCCTTGCCGATCTTCCAGGACTCCAGCTTGGCGGTGGCGGGGTAGAGGGGGATGAGGGCGCCCGCCCAGGACTCGACACTGTCGGCCCCGTCGTCGTCACCGCCGCGCAGCAACTCGTAGGCCGGATGGGCCAGTTGCAGTCGGCGGTTGAAGACCGACACCTTGCCCGAGAACATCGCGCGGGTGCCCGGCAGGAGTTCCTTGTGGGGTTTGTGCACGCCGTTGCCGAAGAAGACCAGCTGGAGGCGGCCGCTGCCGTCCGTGATGGTGACTTCCAGTCGCTGCCCCTTGCCGCGCGGCGCCTTCGACGAGGCGAAGGTGTGCAGGCGGGCGTCGGCGACCTGGGCCACCACCGTGACGTGCTCGTCCATGGGCAGGTCGGCGAGGTGGGTGAGCTGGCCGCGCTCCTCGTATCTGCGGGGGTAGTGGTGGAGGAGGTCGCCGACGGTGTGCAGGCCTAGGTGCTCGGCCATCACCTTCGCGGTGGCGGGGCCGAGCACTTTCTTCAGGGGTTCTCGCAGTGCGGGCACGAGATCCATTGCACACCACGCCACTGACAATGGCCCCGCGCCTCCCGGGAAACACCGGGAGCGCCGCGCTACTCCACGCCGACCAGCAGCAGCGCGCCCTGCCGGCCACCCCGGTAGACCACCGTGTCGACGGCGAGGTAGGCCGCGCGCACCCGGGCCTCCAGGTGGGCGGCGAGGGTCTCGGGGGCGTCGTCGCCGAGGACGAGGGTGACCAGCTCGCCGCCGGACGCGAGCATGCGGTCGAGGACGGTGGCGGCGATCGACGGGACGTCCGTGCCGATCACGGCCACGTCGCCGTCGATGAGGCCGAGCACGTCACCGGCCTGGCAGATGCCGGCCGTGGTCCAGGACCGGCGTTCGGCGACGGTGATCTCGGCGTGGCGGGTGGCGCCGGCCGCGGAGGTCATCGCCACCACGTCCTCGTCGAAGCGCCGCTCGGGCTCGTGCACGGCGAGCGCGGCGATGCCCTGGACCGCGGAACGGGTCGGGATCAGGGCGACCCGGATGCCTTCGGCGCGGGCCTGTTCGGCGGCCGCGGCGGCGGTGTGGCGCAGTTCGGCGTCGTTGGGCAGCAGGACGACCTCGCGCGCGTGGGCCCGGCGTACCGCCTGGACCAGCTCGCCGCTCGCGGGCGGCTCCCCGGGGCGCGCGAGGACGGGGGTCGCGCCGGCCTCGCGGTACAGCCCGGCCAGGCCCTCTCCCGGCACGACGGCCACGACGGCGCGCTGGGCGCGCTCCCGGGGTGGGCGCCCGGCGCCGGTGGTGTGCGCGTCGCCGTGCCCGAAGTGGGTGATCCGGATCCGGTACGGCCGCCCGGCCTCGACGCCCGCCTCCACGGCGGCGCCCGCGTCGTCGACGTGCACGTGGACGTGCCACAGTCCGTCGCCGCCGACCACGACGAGCGAGTCGCCCAGCGCGTCGAGCCGACCGCGCAGCCGCGTCACGGCCGCGTCCTCGGCCTCCAGGAGGTAGATCACCTCGAATGCGGGGCCGTCCCCGCCGTCCTCCTCGACGGCGCACTCCCCCGCGTGGTCCCCGGTGCCGTGGTCCCCGGTGCCGTGGCCCTCGGTGCCATGGCCCTCGGTGCCGTGCTCCGCGCGCGCGTGCGGGAAGGAGGCCGCGCCCGGCTCCGGCGCCCGGCCGGTGAAGGTCTCCACCAGGGTCGCGAGGAGCGTCACGAGGCCGCGCCCGCCGGCGTCGACGACTCCGGCGCGCTCCAGGACGGGCAGCTGCCCCGGGGTCGCGGCGAGCGCCTCCCGGGCGCCCTCGTAGGCCGCGCGGGCCACCTCCGCGCAACCGCCCTCCGCTGCGTCGGCGGCGTCGGCGGCGGCCGCGGCGACGGTCAGGACGGTGCCCTCGACCGGGTGGGCCACGGCCTGCCGGGCGGACTCCGCCGCGTGCCGCAGCGCCAGCCGCAGTCCCGGGCCGTCGGTGTGAGCGTGCTCACCCCGGGCGGTGAGCACCTGGGCCATGCCGCGCAGCAGCTGGGCGAGGATCGTGCCGGAGTTGCCCCGGGCGCCGATCAGCGCGCCGTGCGCCATCGCGCCGACGGCGTCCGCCAGCGAGGGCCCGGACACCTCCCCGGAACGCCCGGCACCCACCCCCGCCACCGCGTCCACCTCACGCGCCTCATCCACCGGGTGGGTCTCATCCACCGCGTCCACCGCGTGGGCCGCGAACACCGCCTCCACGGCGGCGACGGCCGACTCGACGGTCAGGTACAGGTTCGTGCCCGTGTCCCCGTCCGCGACCGGATAGACGTTGATCGCGTCGATCTCCTCGCGCGCCCGTCCCAGCGCGCGCAGCGACAGACCGCACCAGGTACGCACCGCCAGAGCGTCGAAGAACCTCTGCGGCACCTGCGCCACCTGCGCCTCCCTGAGCTGCTGGACGTGGCAGGCAGCGTAGACCTTGGAAGGGGGCCCGCCGGAAGCGGGCCCGGGCGGGGTCCCCGGCAGCCATGGTAGTTTCGTTGTACGGGAGCAGCCGTTGTATGCTGCTCCGGTTGCCCGATCCTGATCGGGCCATCCCCCTGGCACCGCCACTCAGATCCCGGACCGTTCTCGGTCCGAGACCTTGTCCCGGCATGCCGGGATCAACCGTAAGTGCATCTGAAGTCTTTGGAGTGACCCGTGGCTGCCAACTGCGACGTCTGCGGCAAGGGGCCGGGCTTCGGCAACAACATCTCGCACTCGCACCGCCGTACGTCCCGTCGCTGGAACCCGAACATCCAGCGCGTGCGTACTGTGGTGAGCGGGACGCCGAAGCGCGTGAACGCTTGCACCTCGTGCATCAAGGCCGGCAAGGTCTCGCGCTGACGCGTCAGCTGAGCGCGCGGCCACTGCCTGGTCCGCTGTACGAAGCCGAAGCCGGTCCACCGTGGGTGGACCGGCTTTTTGCTGTACCGGAAACCCTCCCGCGCCCGGCCCCTCCCCCGGGCGCCGCGGGCGCCGCCGGCGCCGTCGGCCCGGCCGCCGGCATCGAGGTCAGGGAGTGTCCCGCCTGAGCGCCCAGCCGTGGTCCACCGGCCCGATCCCGTCGCCGAGCGCGAATCCGGCCTGGATCGCCCCGGTGACGTAGGTCTTGGCCGCGGCGACCGCCTCGGGCACCGACCACCCCTTCGCCAGCCCGCAGGCGACGGCCGACGCGAGGGTGCAGCCGGTGCCGTGCGTGTGCCGGTTGTCGAGGCGCGGGGCGCGCAGCCAGTGCTCCTCGGAGCCGTCGGTGAGCAGGTCGACGGCGTCCCCGGCCAGGTGACCGCCCTTGATCAGCGCCCAGCGCGGCCCGTACTCCAGCACGGCCGCCGCGGCCCGGCGCAGATCGGTGTCGGACTCGACGCGGACGCCGGTCAGTTGCGCGACCTCGTCGAGGTTGGGCGTGGCGACGGTCGCGACCGGCAGCAGCTTGGTGCGTACGGAGTCCAGCGCGGAGGCGGCGAGCAGCGCGTCCCCGTGCTTGGAGACGCCGACCGGGTCGACGACGGCCGGGGCGTCCGTGCCCGCGATCAACTCGGCCACCGCCTCGACCAGTTCCGCGGAGGCGAGCATCCCGGTCTTGACCGCCTGCACGCCGATGTCGTCCACGACGCTGCGGTACTGGGCGCGCACCGCCGCCACGGGCAGCTCCCAGGCGCCCTGCACACCGAGGGAGTTCTGCGCGGTCACCGCGGTGAGCACGCTCATGCCGTGCGTGCCGAGGGCGAGCATCGTCTTCAGGTCGGCCTGGATGCCGGCGCCGCCGCCGGAGTCGGAGCCGGCCACGGTGAGGACCAGGGGAAGCCTCATGACTCCACGTCCCCGAAGTGGTCCCAGCCGCCCTTGCTGGTCCAGGGCGCCCCGTCGACGGTGACCTGGGGCAGCGCGGAGGGGTTGAGGACCTCGCCGATGACCTTCCAGCGGGCGGGCAGCTTCACGTCCGGCGGGAAGGTGGCCACGATGGCGTGGTCCTCGCCCCCGGTGAGCACCCACTGCATGGGGTCGACGCCGACGGCCTGGCCGATGTCGTTCATCTGGGACGGAATGTCGATCTGACCCGAGCGGACGTCGATCCTGACCTTGCTGGCCTCCGCGATGTGGCCGAGGTCGGCGATCAGTCCGTCGCTCACGTCGCACATCGCGGTGGCGCCGAGGCCCGCGGCGGCCGGGCCCGCGTGGTACGGCGGTTCCGGGCGGCGGTGGGCCTCGACGAAGGCGCGCGGCGAGCGGAAGCCCCGGGACAGCACGGCGAAGCCGGCCGCGGACCAGCCGAGCCAGCCGGTCACCGCGACGAGGTCGCCGGGCTGGGCGCCGCCTCGCGTGACGGGCTCCTGGTTGCGCAGGTCGCCGAGCGCGGTGATGGAGACGGTGATCGTGTCGCCGCGCACCACGTCGCCGCCGACCACGGAGGCGCCCGCGACCTGGCACTCGTCGCGCAGCCCGTCCATCAGCTCGGTCGGCCAGGCCACCGGCAGTTCGGCGGGTACGACCAGGCCGAGCAGCAGTGCGGTCGGCACGGCGCCCATCGCGGCGATGTCGGCGAGGTTCTGCGCCGCCGCCTTGCGGCCCACGTCGTACGCGGTGGACCAGTCCCGGCGGAAGTGCCGCCCCTCGACGAGGATGTCGGTGCTGGCCACGACCCTGCGGTCGGGCGCGGCGACCACCGCGGCGTCGTCGCCGGGGCCGACCCGGACCGCCGGGGTGGTGGTGAGACGGGAGGTGAGCTCCCTGATGAGCCCGAACTCCCCGAGCTCACCAACAGTGCCCTTCATTGCCTTGGCTCCCCTTCTGTCCCTGTCCGTGCCCGGTCGCGCGTCATCTCTGTCCTCGTTACGGTCTAAATGACCGTCGCCACTCGCCGGCGTGCTCGTCG
Organism: Streptomyces sp. BK79; assembly: GCF_044142145.1. Taxonomy (NCBI): domain Bacteria; kingdom Bacillati; phylum Actinomycetota; class Actinomycetes; order Kitasatosporales; family Streptomycetaceae; genus Streptomyces; species Streptomyces sp. BK79. The sequence goes on along the minus strand of NZ_JBHVOC010000017.1, from coordinate 102,873 downwards.
ACTCGTGTGTTCCGGCCCCACGGCGCGTACGGCCCGTGCCCCGCGGGTCTCCCCGCGAGGAGCGGCGACGCGATACCGTGGCGTTCCTTTTCCCCACATGATCCTCGTGGCCGCTCTGGAGGTTCCGTGGTACAGGCGTACATCCTGATCCAGACGGAGGTCGGCAAGGCGTCGACCGTCGCCGAGACGATCAGCAAGATCCCTGGAGTGATCCAGGCCGAGGACGTGACAGGACCCTATGACGTCATCGTGCGCGCCCAGTCCGACACCGTCGACGAACTCGGTCGCATGGTGGTCGCCAAGGTCCAGCAAGTGGACGGCATCACCCGTACTCTGACCTGTCCGGTCGTTCATCTCTAGCCACCTCCCCGCCCTCGCTCACGCCCTGGTGATCACCGCCGCGGGCTGCTCCTCGGCAGACGACAGCGAAGCGGCGGCGGTTCCCGGCCCGGCACGTGGTCACCAAGCTGTGCCGGAACCCGGACAACGCGCTGCCGACGGCGGGCGGCGGGCCGGGGAAACCCGCTGATCATACTGCGCCGCGCCGTACGGCGACCCGCCGAGGACGGGACCGGCGCCCACCGGCCCGCGCGCATGCCGAGAAGGCGGTCCCCGTCGGGGGACCGCCTTCTCGGCATGCGCGCGGAGTGCTTCGGGCGTCAGCGCAGTCCGGTGGAGCGCCGCAGAGCCGCCTGGACCAGCCGGTCCACCAGCTCCGGGTAGGCGACACCACTGGCCTGCCACATCTGCGGGTACATCGAGATCGGCGTGAAGCCCGGCATGGTGTTGATCTCGTTGATCACGAACTCGTCGTCCTCGGTGAGGAAGAAGTCCGCGCGCACCAGCCCCTCGCAGGACGCCGCGTCGAAGGCCGCCACCGCGAGCCGCTGGACCTCGGCGGTCTCCTCGGCCGTGAGCGGGGCGGGGACGACACCGGGCGTGGAGTCGATGTACTTGGCCTCGAAGTCGTAGTACGCGTGCTCCGAAGGCGGCGGGATCTCGGCGGGCACGGAGGCCCGGGGCCCGTCCTCGAACTCCAGCACCCCGCACTCGATCTCCCGCCCGCGCAGGGTCGCCTCGACGAGGATCTTCGGGTCGTGGCGCCGGGCCTCGTCGATCGCCTCGTCGAGTCCGGAGAGGTCGTCGACCTTGGTGATGCCGATCGAGGAACCCGCGCGCGCGGGCTTCACGAACAGCGGCCAGCCGTGCTCGCCGGCGAAGTCGACGATCTTCGCGCGGGCGCCGGAACGGTCCTGCTCCCACTCGCGCGGCCGGATCACCACGTACGGGCCGACCTTCAGCCCGTAGGAGGCGAACACGGCCTTCATGTACTCCTTGTCCTGGCCGACGGCCGAGGCGAGCACGCCCGAGCCGACGTAGGGCACGCCGGACAGCTCCAGCAGGCCCTGGAGGGTGCCGTCCTCGCCGTACGGGCCGTGCAGCACGGGGAAGACGACGTCGACCTCGCCCAGCGCCTTGGGCACCGAGCCGGGTTCGCTGTAGACGACCTCGCGGTTCGACGGGTCCACGGGCAGGACCACGCCGCCCTCGGTCGACTCGGCCAGCTCCTCGACGTCCGGCGTACGGCGTTCGGTGATCGCCATGCGTTCCGGTTCGTCGGCGGTGAGGGCCCAGCGGCCGTCCCGGGTGATGCCGATCGGCAGGACGTCGTACTTGGTCCGGTCGATGGCCGCGAGGACGGCGCCGGCGGTGACCACGGAGATCCCGTGTTCGGAGCTGCGCCCGCCGAACACGACGGCCACACGCGGCTTGCGAGGCGGCTGCTCCGGGCTCTGCTCGGGGCTCTGGGGGAGGTTCTCGGTGCTCATATCGCGTTGAGCGTACCCGCCCGCGGTGCCCCGAGACAGCGTCGGCGGGGCCGCGTGGCGCGGGTGAGGCCGATGTTCCGGTTCGGTGCCGTACGGGCGTCGCTCAGCGTCGTTCGGGCTTCGCGCTGCGCGACATCAGCTCCTTGACCGCGACGACCGGGGACTTGCCCTCGTGCACGATGGCGACGACCGTCTCGGTCAGCGGCATGTCGACACCGTGCCGACGGGCCAGGTCGAGCACCGACTCGCAGGACTTGACGCCCTCGGCGGTCTGCTTGGTGACCGCGATGGTCTCCTGGAGGGTCATGCCCTTGCCGAGGTTGGTGCCGAAGGTGTGGTTGCGGGAGAGCGGCGAGGAGCAGGTCGCCACGAGGTCGCCGAGACCGGCCAGGCCCGAGAAGGTCAGCGGGTCGGCGCCGAGGGCGACTCCGAGGCGCGTGGTCTCGGCGAGGCCGCGGGTGATGAGGGAGCCCTTGGCGTTGTCGCCGAGGCCCATGCCGTCCGCGATGCCGACGGCCAGCCCGATCACGTTCTTCACGGCGCCGCCCAGCTCGCAGCCGACGACGTCGGTGTTGGTGTACGGGCGGAAGTACGGCGTGTGGCAGGCGGTCTGCAGGCGCCGGGCCACCGACTCGTCGGGGCAGGCGACCACGGCGGCGGCCGGCATGCGGGCGGCGATCTCCCGGGCCAGGTTGGGTCCGGTGACCACGGCGATGCGTTCCGGACCGACCTTGGCGACGTCCTCGATCACCTCGCTCATCCGCATCGCGGAGCCGAGTTCGACGCCCTTCATCAGCGACACCAGCACCGTGCCCGGCGCCAGCAGCGGGGTCCAGTCGGCGAGGTTGGCGCGCAGGGTCTGGGACGGGACCGCGAGGACGGTGAAGTCGGCGTCCCGCGCGGCCTCGGCGGCGTCGGTGGTGGCGCGCAGGCCCGCGGGGAGTTCGACGCCGGGCAGGTAGTCCGGGTTGGTCCGGGTGGAGTTGACGGCGTCGGCGAGTTCGGCCCGGCGCCCCCACAGGGTGACGTCGCACCCCGCGTCGGCGAGGACCATGCCGAAGGCCGTGCCCCACGATCCGGTTCCGAAGACGGCCGCCTTGACGGGCTCGCTCACGTGCTCTGCCCTTCTGCCTGCTGCGCCTGTTGGGTCTGCTGGACGTGCTCGTCCCGCCGTTCTCGCCGGTCCTGCCGGCCCTGTGCCTGGCGCGACCGGTCCTGCCCGGTCTGGGCCTGGGTCCGGAGCCGCTGCTCGAGCCGCTCGCGGCGCGGGTCGTAGGGCGTCTCGGGCGCCTTCTCGCCGCGGATCTCCTCCAGCTGGCGGGTGACGGCGGCCATGATGACCTCGGTGGCCTCCTTCAGCAGGTCCGTGGTCATCTCCTTGTCGTAGAACCCCGACAGGTCAACCGGCGGGCCCGCCAGCACGCGGTGGGTCTTGCGCGGGAGGATGTGCGGCCTCTTGGAGTACGGCGGCAGCAGTTCGTTGCAGCCCCACTGGGCGACCGGGATGACCGGGCACCGGGTCTGCAGCGCCACGCGTGCGGCACCGGTCTTGGCGGTCATCGGCCAGCCGTCCGGGTCGCGGGTGAGGGTGCCCTCGGGGTAGAAGGCGACGCACTCGCCGCGCTCCACGGCGTCGATCGCGGCGCGGAAGGCGCTGAGCGCGTCCGTGCTCTCGCGGTAGACGGGGATCTGTCCGGTGCCCCGCATCGCGGCACCGACGAATCCTTTCTTGAAAAGGGCGCTCTTCGCCAGGAATCGCGGGACCCGGCCGGTGTTGTACTGGTAGTGCGCGTATGCGAAGGGGTCGACGTGCGAATTGTGGTTCACGGCGGTGATAAATCCACCGTCGGCCGGAATGTTCTCCATTCCCCGCCAGTCCCGCTTGATCAGAAGCACCAGCGGAGGTTTGCAGAGCACCGCGGCGAAGCGGTACCAGAAGCCGATTCTGCGGCGGGGCACGCTGACACCTTTCCTCCAGGGCCTGGGGCCGGACAAGTGTCGCCCCGGGCCGCCCGTCTGTCGAGAACACCGTACGCCCCGGCGAGTGAACCTCCAGATCTCCCAGGTGACAATGACGGCGACGAGAGAAGGACGGAACGCTCGTGCAGTGGACCTTGGTCGTACCCGTGAAGCCCCTCACCCGGGCCAAGAGCAGGCTGGCGGACACCGCCGACGACGGGGTGCGGCCGGGCCTCGCGCTGGCGTTCGCACTCGACACCGTGGCGGCCGCGCTGGCCTGCCCGGCGGTGGCGGATGTGGCAGTCGTCACGGCGGACCCCCGGGCGGGCCGCGAGCTGGCGGAACTGGGCGCCGGAATCGTCCGGGACGAGCCGGGCGGCGGTCTGAACGCCGCGCTGGCCCACGGGGCGGCATCGGTACGGGCCGCGCGTCCCGGAACGTGGGTCGCCGCACTCAACGCCGACCTCCCGGCACTGCGGCCGGCCGAATTGACGCGGGTTCTGGCGGCCGCCGCGCAATTCCCGCGCGCTTTTCTCGCGGACGCGGCCGGAATCGGTACGACTTTGCTGGCCGCGGCGCCGGACCGTGCATTGGCCCCCGCTTTCGGCACCGATTCCCGCGCCCGCCACCACGCCTCCGGGGCGATGGAACTGCGCCTCGACGCGGTGGATTCGGTACGGCAGGACGTCGACACCGGCGGCGATCTGCGCGCCGCGCTGGCGCTGGGGGTGGGGCCCCGGACGGCCGCGGTCGCGGCGCGGCTGCTGATCGCCGGGCAGTAGGCTGCCTGCCATGCAGGCGACCGCGTACACCTACGACCCCGAAAGCCGCAGCGGGCAGGTGCTGCTCGACGACGGCACGCCCGTGCCCTTCGACGCGGCGGCGTTCGACGCGGGGGGCCTGCGGCTGCTGCGGCCCGGACAGCGGGTGCGGATCGAGACCGAGGGCACGGGCGCGGACCGCCGGGTCACGCTGGTGACGCTGCACACCTTCTGACCCGCGCGTACCGCCGAGTCCCTGCCGGGTCACCGGCCCTGCCCGGTGACCGACCCTGCCCGGTCGCCGACGGGCCCCGGACACGCCGCGGGCCGGACTCCGAGAGGGAGTCCGGCCCGGCGCGTGAGTGCCCCTGTGCCCGTTCGCCTGCGAGTTCGTGCTACTTCTTGCGGGCGGTGGCCTTCTTGGCGGTGGTCTTGCGGGCGGTCGACTTCTTGGCCGGAGCCTTCTTCGCCGTCGCCTTCTTCGCGGGGGCCTTCTGGGCCGTGGTCTTCTTCGCCGCCGCCGTGGTCTTGGCGGTGGACTTCTTGGCGGGCGCCTTCTTGGCCGTCGCCGTCTTCGCCGCCCCGGTGGTCTTCTTCGCGGTGGCCTTCTTCGTCGCCGCGGTGGTCTTCTTGGCCGCGCCCGTGGCCTTCTTCGCGGCGCCGGTGGCCTTCTTGGCGGCGGCCTTCTTGCCCGCGGCCTTGGAGATGGTGGGCGCCGGGCCGGACAGGCTGCCCTTGGGGGCCTTCTTGACCGCGATGTCGTTCTTCGGGAGCTTCTTCGAGCCGCTCACCAGGTCCTTGAAGCCCTGGCCCGCACGGAAGCGGGGCACGGAGGTCTTCTTGACCCGAACCCGCTCGCCCGTCTGGGGGTTGCGGGCGTAGCGGGCCGGACGGTCGACCTTCTCGAAGGAACCGAACCCGGTGACCGAGACCCGGTCGCCCGCGACCACCGCGCGGACCAGGGCGTCCAGGACAGCGTCTACGGCGTCGGCGGCCTGCTGCCGACCGCCCAGCTTGTCGGCAATCGCTTCTACGAGCTGCGCCTTGTTCACGTCTTCCCCTTCGGAGACATCGCCAGAACGAATGTGTTCAAGCTTTTTCGCACGTTAGGCAGATATATACCGCAAATCAAACACGAAACGGGCTAATCACCCTTGTGCCGCAACGGACTCGGGCCGTCCCGGCCTGTTCAGCCGTCCTCGTCGGGGAATCGCCCCTCGTCGAGGTCCGCGATGAACCGCTCCAGGCGCCTTGCCGCACCGGCGAGATCGTGTTTGGCCGCGGCCGTAATGACCAGCAGCTTCCGGGTCAGCGCCATCCGTACGCCCTCCGGGACTTGCAGTGCGCGCACTCTTGTGTGCGCTTCCTTGAGCCGGACCGCGACCGCCGTATAGAGCTGGAGTTGGCCGTCGTGGTCCATGCACAGATTGTGCCATCTGGGGCGAGTTGTCGCCTGCGCAGGGGGCAACTGCCGCCTCGAACGGCCTTGTGGACACACCCGCCGACCGTGCCTCCGGGACTCGTGTACCCCTTCAACCACGCCTCTAACGTGGGAAGTTGCGCGTCCCAGCGGTGACGGAGACCGGTGTTCGGCAGCAGAAACGGCTGTACCCCCGATCGGGCCGATCGGGGGTACAGCCGTGGTGATGGGTGGCCGAAACTCGACCTTGCGAGCCCCCGGAAAGGGGTTCGGCGGTCCGGCGGTCAGACCTGGACGGTCTGCGGCTTGAACGACGGGCGCTTCGCCTCGTACGCGGCGATGTCCTCCTCGTTCTGGAGGGTGATCGAGATGTCGTCCAGCCCGTTCAGCAGCCGCCAGCGGGAGTTCTCGTCCAGCTCGAAGTCGGCGGTGATGCCCTCCGCGCGGACCTCGCGGGCCTGGAGGTCCACCGTGACCTCGGCCTGCGGGTCGTTCTCCGTCAGCTCCCACAGCGCGTCCACGGTCTTCTGGTCCAGGACCACCGTGAGCAGGCCGTTCTTCAGCGAGTTACCGCGGAAGATGTCGGCGAAGCGGGAGGAGATCACGGTCTTGAAGCCGTAGTTCTGCAGCGCCCAGACGGCGTGCTCGCGGGAGGAGCCGGTGCCGAAGTCGGGGCCGGCGACCAGGACCGTGGCACCCTCGCGCTCGGGCCGGTTGAGCACGAACTCCGGGTCCTTGCGCCAGGCCTCGAACAGCCCGTCCTCGAACCCGTCCCGCGTCACCTTCTTGAGCCAGTGGGCGGGGATGATCTGGTCGGTGTCGACGTTGCTGCGGCGCAGCGGGACGGCCCGGCCGGTGTGGGTGGTGAATGCTTCCATGACTCTCAGACTCCAGCGGGCGTGGGGACGTCGGCGGCGGCGAGGTCGGCCGGGGAGGCCAGGTGGCCCAGGACCGCCGTAGCGGCCGCGACCTGCGGCGACACCAGGTGGGTGCGGCCGCCCTTGCCCTGCCGTCCCTCGAAGTTGCGGTTGGAGGTGGACGCGGAGCGCTCACCGGGGGCGAGCTGGTCCGGGTTCATGCCCAGGCACATGGAGCAGCCCGCGTGCCGCCATTCGGCGCCGGCCTCCTTGAAGACCACGTCCAGGCCCTCGGAGACGGCCTGCAGACCCACCCGCGCGGAGCCGGGGACGACCAGCATCCGTACGCCGTCGGCGACTTTGCGGTCCCGGACGATCTCGGCGGCGGCGCGCAGGTCCTCGATGCGGCCGTTGGTGCAGGAACCTACGAAGACGGTGTCCACCTTGATGGAGCGCAGCGGCTGCCCGGCCTCCAACCCCATGTACTCCAGGGCCTTTTCGGCGGCGAAGCGCTCCGAAGCGTCTTCGTACGAAGCCGGGTCGGGGACGGCGGCGGACAGCGGCGCGCCCTGGCCCGGGTTGGTGCCCCAGGTGACGAAGGGGGACAGCTCGGCGGCCTCGATGTCGACCTCGGCGTCGAACTCGGCGTCGTCGTCCGTGCGCAGCGTCTTCCAGTACTCCACCGCCGCGTCCCAGTCCGCGCCCTCGGGGGCGTGCGGGCGGCCCCGGAGGTAGGCGAAGGTGGTCTCGTCGGGGGCGATCATGCCCGCGCGGGCACCGGCCTCGATCGACATGTTGCAGATGGTCATCCGGGCCTCCATCGAGAGCTTCTCGATGGCCTCGCCGCGGTACTCCAGGATGTAGCCCTGGCCGCCGCCGGTGCCGATCTTCGCGATGATCGCGAGGATCAGGTCCTTGGCCGTGACGCCCTCGGGCAGTTCCCCGTTGACGGTGATCGCCATGGTCTTCGGGCGGGCCATGGGCAGCGTCTGGGTGGCCAGCACGTGCTCCACCTGGGAGGTGCCGATGCCGAACGCCAGCGCGCCGAAGGCGCCGTGCGTGGAGGTGTGCGAGTCGCCGCAGACCACGGTGGTGCCGGGCTGGGTCAGGCCGAGCTGGGGGCCGACGACGTGCACGACGCCCTGCTCGACGTCGCCCAGCGGGTGCAGCCGGACGCCGAAGTCCGCGCAGTTCTTGCGCAGCGTCTCGAGCTGGGCCCGGGAGACCGGGTCCGCGATGGGCTTGTCGATGTCGAGCGTCGGGGTGTTGTGGTCCTCGGTGGCGATGGTCAGGTCGAGCCGGCGCACCGGGCGGCCGCTCTTGCGGAGGCCGTCGAAGGCCTGCGGGCTGGTCACCTCGTGCAGCAGGTGCAGATCGATGAAGAGGAGGTCGGGCTCGCCCTCGGCGCGCCGGACGACGTGGTCGTCCCAGACCTTCTCCGCGAGTGTCCTACCCATCGCTTTCCCTCCGGCCGGCGACGAAGCGTCGGCCCAACTAGAGATCTTTGCGGAAGCGGCGCCCGCACCCCTGTGTTTCCGGGCAGCCGCCACCAGGCCCTTACGTCACGGGCCGTTGTGACTTCGTGCCATCCAGAGTGGCGGGTTCCATGGAAAATTGAACTTGCGTTTCACAGAGTGAGACGGGAGTATCGTTGCATGGACAACAGTAGCGGCGTCGGCGTTCTGGACAAGGCGGCCCTCGTCCTGAGCGCTCTGGAGTCCGGTCCGGCCACCCTCGCGGGGTTGGTCGCGGCGACCGGACTGGCACGACCCACGGCCCACCGCCTGGCCGTGGCGCTGGAACACCACCGCATGGTGGCGCGCGACATGCAGGGCCGTTTCATTCTCGGCCCGCGCCTGGCCGAACTGGCCGCGGCGGCCGGTGAGGACCGCCTGCTCGCCACGGCGGGCCCGGTGCTCACGCACCTGCGGGACGTCACGGGCGAGAGCGCCCAGCTCTACCGCCGCCAGGGCGACATGCGCATCTGCGTGGCCGCGGCCGAGCGTCTGTCGGGTCTCAGGGACACGGTCCCGGTCGGCTCCACGCTCACGATGAAGGCCGGTTCCTCCGCGCAGATCCTGATGGCCTGGGAGGAGCCCGAGCGCCTCCACCGCGGCCTGCAGGGCGCCCGTTTCACGGCGACGGCCCTGTCGGGCGTGCGGCGCCGGGGCTGGGCCCAGTCGATCGGCGAGCGGGAGCCCGGCGTCGCGTCCGTCTCCGCGCCGGTGCGCGGCCCCTCGAACCGGGTGGTCGCCGCCGTGTCCGTCTCCGGCCCCATCGAGCGCCTCACGCGCCACCCCGGCCGCATGCACGCCCAGGCGACCATCGACGCCGCCGCCCGCCTCTCGGAGGCCCTGCGCCGCACGGGCTGACCACCGCCCGGGTACGTGACCGGGGACGGGCCCGCCTCAACGCCGCGGCAGGCCCCCTTCCCGGCCGGGAGTGCGGGAGCCCCGGGGCTGCGGGGCGGTGACCGACCCCGCCCCGCAGCCGCCCGTCGGCCCGCTCAGGCAGCCCGCTCCTGCCCCGACCTGTGCGCGAACCGGTCCTTCGCGTACCGCCCCCGGGCCTCCAGCGGCACCTGTCCGTGCGCGTGGGCCAGCCCGAACGCCGGCATGTCCCCGTAGATCGCCTCGTACGACCCCTCCGGCACGACGTACGCCTCGTGCCAGATGCCGACGTGGCCGCGCACCCTGCCGTTGCGGTCCATCCGGTTCACCCGGGCCCACACGGTGCGGTGAAAGGCGTCCGCCGCGCTCGCGTACGCGTACAGCTTCTCCTTGGACTCCCAGTACTGGACGACGTAGTACGTCCGCGGGGAGGCCGTGAGCAGCACGCGCGACAGCAGCCCCCGTCCCGGGTCGCGCTTCAGCTCCGCCAGCATCCGGAACATCGCCAGCATCACGGGCAGCCAGTGGTGCACCGCCCAGAATCTGTTGACCCGCATCCCGATCAGCAGGACGACGACGTCTCCCCGGGCGTCCGCGGTCGTGAGCCGCGCGCGGCCGGTCCTCTTCCCCGTGTCCGTCATGTTTGGATAGTGGCGCTACCCAACGAAAGGCGCAAGACGTGCGGCTCGCCGAACTGAGCGATCGCAGCGGTGTCTCCACCGCGACGATCAAGTACTACCTGCGCGAGGGCCTGTTGCCGCCCGGCCGCCAGGTCAACGCGACCACCGCGGAGTACGACGAGACGCATGTGCGCAAGCTGCGGCTGGTGCGGGCACTGATCCAGGTCGGCAAGGTCCCGGTGGCCACCGCCCGCGAGGTGCTCAGGCACATCGAGGACGACTCCCTGGGCCGCTCCGTCCGCCTGGGCGCGGCGGTGTGGGAGTTGCCACAGGGCCCGCAGCCGGACGAGGAGGACGAGTACGTCCGGGCAGCGCACCAGGAGGTCACCGCACTGCTGGAGCGGCTCGGCTGGGAGAACGCCAAGCAGCTGGCGGGCCTCTCCCCCGCGTACCGGGCACTGGTGGTGGGGGTGGCCACGTTCCGCCGGCTCGGCTACGACTGGGGAGCCGAACAGCTCGTGCCGTACGCGGAGTTGATGCACCGCACGGCCGTCCTGGACCTGGACAACCTGGAGCGGCACCCGTCGGAGGCGGAGCGGGTGGAGTTCGCGGTCCTCGGAGCGATCCTCAACGAACCGGTGCTGCGGGCGCTGCACCGGCTGGCGCAGGAGGAGGAGTCGACGCGGCGGTACGGCTTCGAGTGAGCCGGGTCGGGCGGACACGGCGAAGGCCCTCCGCCGAAGCGGAGGGCCTTCTCGATGTACCCCCGACCGGATTCGAACCGGCGCTACCGCCTTGAGAGGGCGGCGTGCTAGGCCGCTACACAACGGGGGCGTGGATCTTGCAAGCGTTCAATACTGCACCGCCGCAGATCCGAGCTGGTCTACCAGGACTCGAACCTAGACTAACTGAACCAGAATCAGTCGTGCTGCCAATTACACCATAGACCAATGTGGTTTAGACCAGTTTGTACCCCCGACCGGATTCGAACCGGCGCTACCGCCTTGAGAGGGCGGCGTGCTAGGCCGCTACACAACGGGGGCCCTAGCGATCCTGCATCGAGGTCGGCGGGAGCTACCCTGACCGTCCCCGCGGGAAGGATCTGTACCCCCGACCGGATTCGAACCGGCGCTACCGCCTTGAGAGGGCGGCGTGCTAGGCCGCTACACAACGGGGGCTTCGCGGATGTGCTCCGCGGCGCAGATAAGCTCTGCGAGCTGGCCTACCTGGACTCGAACCAAGACTAACTGAACCAGAATCAGTCGTGCTGCCAATTACACCATAGGCCACTGGAACGCAAGCCCCTGGGGGGATCTTGTTCTAGCGTTGCGCTTCCGGTTCCGGCCTTTCGGCCCGCTCCCCGGCGGCGCAGGAAGAACATTACCCGAAGGTGGACGGGGCTCCAAAACGAGTATCGGCGCCGAGGAGCGCGGGGAGTTCGGAGAGGGACGCGATGCGGCGCGGTCCGGTGGGCGGGTCGACGGCCGCGTAGGCGCCGCCGCGGTCGATCCACACCGACAGCAGCCCGGCGTCGGCGGCCCCGCGCCCGTCGATCTCCGGGTGGTCGCCTACGTACGCCACCTCCCCGGGGCTGAGGCCCAGGGCGTCGCAGGCCGCGAGGAAGGCGCCGGGCTCGGGCTTGGAGACACCCAGCTCGGCGGCGCACAGGATGGCCTCGAAGCGGTCGTGGACGCCGAGGACGCGCAGCTTGCGGTCCTGGACGGTCAGGCTGGAGTTGGAGAGCACCGCGTGCCGGTGGGTGCCGGAGAGGGCGTCGAGGACGGGCAGGACGTCCGGGAAGAGGGACCAGGCGGCCTCGTAGTGCGTGACGTAGCGCTGGAACCAGTCGTCGGCCTCGGTGTCGGTCAGCTCGGGGCGGCCCAGGAAGACCCGGGTGCGGTCGCGGCGCTGTGTGACGAAGTCGACCTCGCCGGCCGCGAACCGGGCCCACTGCTGCTCGGTGACCTCCCGCCAGCGCACCAGGGCCTCCTCCGCCGTTCCGTATCCGGCGAGCAGTCCCTCGGCCACCAGGTGGGCGCGCATGCCCTCGCGGTCGGCGGTGGTGTAGTCGAAGAGGGTGTCGTCGACGTCCCAGACCACGGCGCGAATGCTCATGATCCGACGGTAGCGCCGTCCGGCCCGCCGCGTCGGGCCGTACGCCGAAGGGGCGGCTCCCGGGCTTCCGGGGGCCGCCCCTTCGGGCGCGGGTGAGCGGTCAGGCAGCGAGCCGTGCCAGCGCCGCGTCGATGCGGGTCAGCGCCTTCTCCTTGCCCAGGACCTCCAGGGACTCGAAGAGGGGCAGGCCGACCGTGCGGCCGGTGACGGCGACGCGGACGGGGGCCTGGGCCTTGCCGAGCTTGAGGCCGTGGGCCTCGCCGGCGGCCAGGACGGCCTCCTTCAGGGACTCCGGGGACGTCCAGTCGGCCGCGTCCAGCTTCTCGCGGGCGGTGCGCAGCAGGGCGTCCGAGCCCTCCTTCATGGCCTTCGTCCAGCTGGCCTCGTCGAAGACCGGCTCCGGCAGGAACAGGAAGTCGACGTTGTCCGTGATCTCGGAGAGGACCTTGAGGCGGGTCTGCGCGTGCGGCGCGATCGCCTGCCACTTGGTCTCGTCGAAGTCCTCGGGCGCCCAGGGGGCGACGGGGGCCTTCAGCCACGGCCGGCAGCGCTCGGTGAAGTCCTTCACCTCGAGCATGCGGATGTGGTCGGCGTTGATCGCCTCGCACTTCTTCAGGTCGAAGCGGGCCGGGTTGGGGTTGACGTCGGCGACGTCGAAGGCCGCGACCATCTCCTCGATCGTGAAGATGTCCTGGTCGGCGGAGAGCGACCAGCCGAGCAGGGAGAGGTAGTTGAGCAGGCCCTCGGGGAGGAAGCCGCGCTCCCGGTAGAGGTTCAGGCTCGACTGCGGGTCACGTTTGGAGAGCTTCTTGTTGCCCTCGCCCATCACGTACGGCAGGTGGCCGAAGGCGGGGGTCTCCTTCGCGACGCCCAGCTCGATCAGCGCCTTGTAGAGGGCGATCTGGCGGGGGGTGGAGGAGAGCAGGTCCTCGCCGCGCAGGACGTGGGTGATCTCCATCAGGGCGTCGTCGACCGGGTTGACGAGCGTGTAGAGCGGGGCGCCGTTGGCGCGGACGATGCCGTAGTCCGGGACGTTCTCCGGGAGGTAGGTGATCTCGCCGCGGACCAGGTCCGTGAAGGTGATCGCCTCGTCGGGCATCCGGAAGCGGACGATGGACTCGCGGCCCTGCGCCGTGTACTCCTGGACCTGCGCCTCGCTCAGGTCGCGGCAGTGGCCGTCGTAGCCGGAGGGCTTGCCGGCGGCTCGGGCGGCCTCGCGGCGGGTGTCCAGCTCCTCCTGGGAGCAGTAGCACCGGTAGGCGTGGCCGGCGTCGAGGAGCTTGGCGGCGACGTCCCGGTAGATCTCCATCCGCTGCGACTGGCGGTAGGGCGCGTGCGGGCCGCCGATCTCGGGGCCCTCGTCCCAGTCGAAGCCCAGCCAGCGCATCGAGTCCAGGAGCTGCTGGTACGACTCCTCGGAGTCGCGGGCCGCGTCGGTGTCCTCGATGCGGAAGACCAGGGTGCCCTGGTGGTGCCGGGCGAACGCCCAGTTGAACAGGGCGGTGCGCACCAGGCCCACGTGGGGGTTGCCGGTGGGGGACGGACAGAATCGGACGCGTACGGGGGAGCCGGGTGCGCTAGCCACGCTTGACAACCTTGTTGGTGAGAGTGCCGATGCCTTCGATGGTGACGGCGACCTCGTCGCCGACGTTCAGGGGGCCGACGCCGGCCGGGGTGCCGGTGAGGATCACGTCGCCGGGGAGCAGCGTCATGGCCTCGGAGATGTTGACGACCAGGTCCTCGATGGAGTGGATCATCTCGCTGGTGCGGCCGAGCTGGCGCTGGGTGCCGTTGACCGTGAGCTGGATGGTCAGGTCGGCCGCGGCGGCGAGGTCGAGGTCCGTCTCGACCCAGGGGCCCAGCGGACAGGAGGAGTCGAACCCCTTGGCCCTGGCCCACTGCTTCTCCCGGCGCTGCACGTCACGGGCGGTGACGTCGTTGGCGCAGGTGTAGCCGAAGATCACGTCCTTGACGCGGTCGCGCGGGACCTCGCGGCACATGCGGCCGATCACGACGGCCAGCTCGGCCTCGTGGTGCAGCTCCTCGGAGAAGGAGGGGTACTGGATGGCGTCGCCGGGGCCGATGACCGAGGTGGACGGCTTGAAGAAGGCGAACGGGGCGTCGGGCACCTCGTTGCCGAGTTCACGGGCGTGTTCGGCGTAGTTGCGGCCGAAGGCGACGACCTTGTTGGGGAGGACGGGCGGCAGCAGCCGCACCTTGCTCAGGGGCACCTTGGTGCCGGAGAGCTCGAAGTCCGCGAACGGGATGCCCTTGATGATGTCGAGGACGAGCTGGTCCGGCTGGTCGCCCTCGACCGCGCCGAAGGCGACGTTCCCGTCGATGGAGAACCTGGCGATGCGCACGGGTTGCTTGGCCCCTCGCTGAGCTGGCTGGAGTCTGACGCTCCAGGCTAACGCGGCAAGGGGCGGGCGCCTCGCGCACTACGTGCCGTGGCCCCCCTCGGGGCGGCGGTTCGTCGCGCGGGCGCCCGTGTGCCCGGCCGGTCCGGCCGGACGTGCGGCGGCCGGGTGGTGTGTACTACTGCGCGGCGGTGGCCGCGGCCGGGACATCCATGAGGACCGTGCGGCGGGGGTTGGCGGTCTGGGCGGGGAGCTCGACGGCGTGCTCCGGCTGCTCCGGCGTCTGCAGCTCGTCGGCGCCCTCGAGGTGCGCCAGCGTCGTGCGTCGCGGGTTGGCGATCTTGTGGAACATCATCGTCGTCTTCACGGTGGTAAGAGACCTTGTCGTGTACGGGCGCCCGAGGGCCGCAAGAAGCCCTGCGAGGGCGCGGGTTGTCGGTTTTGCCTTCTCTGTAAAGCGTCAGGCTAAACATGCGATTCCCCGCCAACCCGAGCCGGGCTCATGATCTGCGTGTGAGTTTGCTCACTTATCAAGGGGCAAACCGGTCAATTCCGGCCCCCGCCCCACTCCGGCGAAACCGACATTGCACGCCTGAAGCCATCATTCCGCTCCTGATCATGTCGACTGGGACACCTTCCCCGTGTTGGCGAATCGCGGGCATACGTCCGTTTTCAGGGAGATCATTTTCTACGAGCCGTGACTCGCCCCTCACAAGCTGTCACGTATGTCACGGCCTGACCCACGGGCCTTGTTGGAGATCCTGCACTGTGCTGGAATTCCACGGACCGCCGCGGGATCGAGCCGGCGCACAGGGGGCGCACACCAGCGCCGAGCGGCGGCGAGAAGGGGGAACCAGCGCCGGTCACTCACGACCACCACGGGGGCGTATTCAGGGCGCCCCTATGACGCCGACACCGTGCCCAGCCGTTCACGCGGCCGGGTGCCTGGTCCAGAGGTTGCGACGCTAGTGCAGGGACGTTTCAAGAGGGATGGCAGCGCTTCGGCGGAGCCGGAGCCGCACGGCGGGACTGGCCCCAAGGCCGTCAGCTCCTCGCCCCAGCACGCCCAGAACCAGGGCCAGGCCCCGTCCGGCGACAGCGCAGACCGAGCCGGGCGCCCCGGCCAGGCCGCGGCATCGACCGCTCCCGGCCAGCAGCCGCCCGCCAAGCCGGCCAAGGGCTCGACCGGCCCCGGCCCGCGAATAGCCCTGCGCAACTGGCGGATCTCCACCCGTCTGGTGTCGCTGCTCGCGCTGCCGGTGGTCGCGGCGACCTCGCTGGGCGCGATGCGCATCAGCCAGTCGATGGACGACATCCAGCAGCTCGACAACATGAAGCTGCTGACCGAGATGACCAAGCAGGCCACGGAACTGGCCGCCGCGCTCCAGGAGGAGCGCGACCAGTCCGCCGGCCCCCTGGCGCACGGCTCGACGTCCAGCGCGATCGCCGTCAAGGGCGACCGGGAGAAGACCGACCGGGCCCTGAAGAACTTCCTCGACAGTTCCGAGGAGATCGACGCCGCCAGCAAGGACGGCAACCTCGTCGGTGTCCGCGACAGCCTCGTCGGTCTCGCGAGCGATCTGAACGACCTGAACCAGATCCGCGGCACCGCCTACCAGGCGAAGGACAACTCGACGCAGACCGTCGAGGCCTACCACCGCCTGATCACCCACCTGCTGGACCTGTCGCAGGACATGGCGGAGGCGACCAGCAACCCCGACATGATCCAGCGCACGCGCGCCCTGTCGGCCTTCTCCTCGGCCAAGGAGTACGCCTCCATCCAGCGCGCGGTCCTCGCGGCGGCCCTCCCCGCGAGCAACACCACGAAGGGCAAGCTCTCCGAGAACGACCGGCTCTACGCCCAGTCGGCACTGCAGAGCCAGACGTCCGAGCTTCGCAGCTTCACCAGCATCTACGGCGACGGCGCCGAGGACCTCCTCAAGCCGATCTCCGAGGGCAACCCGGTGATCGAGTCGTCCGACGAGTACGCCGGCCGCGCCGTCGGCCAGGTCAACGGCCTGGCCGACCTGGACAAGCGGTCCTACCAGGACTGGCTGGACGACAGCTCCACCAAGATCCAGCAGATGAAGAACATCGAGCTGAAGCTGCTGGAGGACATGGAGCAGCAGGCCCGCGAGCTGCGCAGCGAGTCCGAGCGCGAGGCGATCATCTCGGGTGTCGTGATCCTGCTGGTGCTCGGTGTCTCCCTGGTCGGCGCCTTCGTCGTGGCCCGCTCCATGATCCGCTCGCTGCGCCGCCTGGAGGACACCGCGACCAGGGTCGCCCAGGACCGCCTGCCCGAGCTGGTCAAGCAGCTCTCCGAGACCGACCCGCAGGACGTCGACACCTCGGTGGAGTCGGTCGGCGTGCACTCCCGGGACGAGATCGGCCGGGTGGCCGCGGCCTTCGACGACGTGCACCGCGAGGCGGTCCGCCTCGCCGCCGAGCAGGCCCTGCTGCGGGGCAACGTCAACGCGATGTTCACGAACCTCTCGCGCCGCTCCCAGGGCCTCATCCAGCGTCAGCTCTCGCTCATCTCCGAACTGGAGTCCCGCGAGGCCGACCCGGACCAGCTGTCCTCGCTCTTCAAGCTCGACCACCTCGCGACACGCATGCGCCGTAACGGTGAGAACCTCCTCGTCCTCGCCGGTGAGGAGCCCGGCCGGCGCTGGACCCGGCCGGTGCCGCTGGTCGACGTGCTCCGTGCCGCCGCCTCCGAGGTGGAGCAGTACGAGCGCATCGAGCTGGCCTCCGTGCCGACCACCGAGGTCGCCGGCCGCGTGGTCAACGACCTCGTGCACCTGCTCGCCGAGCTGCTGGAGAACGCGACGTCGTTCTCCTCCCCGCAGACCAAGGTCAAGGTCACCGGTCACGCGCTGCCCGACGGGCGGGTGCTGATCGAGATCCACGACACCGGCATCGGCCTCTCGCCCGAGGACCTCGCGGCGATCAACGAGCGGCTCGCCTCGCCGCCCACCGTGGACGTCTCCGTCTCCCGCCGCATGGGTCTGTTCGTGGTCGGCCGCCTCTCGCAGCGCCACGGCATCCGCATCCAGCTCCGCCCGTCCGACTCCGGCGGTACGACCGCGCTGGTCATGCTGCCCGTCGACGTCGCCCAGGGCGGTCGCAAGCCGCAGCCCAAGCAGCCCGGTCCGGGTGCGCCGGGCAACGGAGGTCCGGCCGCGGCCCAGGCGGCGGCCGGTGTCGCCGCCGCCCGGCGCGGTGGCGGCCAGGGCGGTGGCTCCCTCGGTGCCGGCGGGGCCTTCGGCGGCGGTGGCGGTGCCCTCGGCGCCGGCGCGCCGGGCGGCGGCGGCCGGCTCGGGGCCGGCCAGGGCCCGCGGGCCGCACTGCCGGGACGCGACGCGGGCTCCCGCCCGGGTGCGCCGGGTGGCGCGCGCGGGCCCCAGTCCCCCGCGGGACCGAACCAGCAAAACCAGCAGAACCGCCCGGCTCCGGCCGGCGCGGGTACGGGCGCCGGTGCCGGTGCCGGTCAGGCGCCCGGTGCTCCGCAGGGCCTCCAGGCCGCCGGTCTGAACGCCCCGCAGAGCAACGCCCACCAGAGCGACACCCACCAGAGCAACGCCCACCAGGGCAACGCACCGCAGGGCAACGCACCGCAGGGTCAGGACGCCTTCGGCGGTGGACGCGGCGCCTCCGCGCCCGCGCCGCGCGGCAAGCGCCGTGGGGGCGGCAAGGGCGCCAACGAGCAGGGCCGGCGTCCGCAGCTGCCGCCGCGCGGCGGTCCGCGGGCCGAGCTGCCCGGCGGCACCCCGCAGCCCCGCACGCCCAGCTGGAGCGACGAGAACGCGCAGCCTCCCGTGCCGCGCGCCTCGCTCGACGGACCGCGTGGTCACGAGGAGCCGGACAGCTCCCGCACGAACCGCACGCCGCGGGCCGACGACCGGCAGGGCCCGGGTGCCACCACCGAGATGCCCGCGATCCCCCGGCTCGGCGAGGCCCAGGGGCCCGGCGCCACGGCCGAGTTCGCCCGCCCGGACTTCGACGCCCCGGCCCCCCGCCGGGACGCCCCGCAGAACACGGGCCAGTTCGCCCAGCCGGTCCAGGAGCAGTACGGCCAGGAGCAGTACCGCCAGGACCAGTACGGCCAGGACCCGTACCGTCAGGGCGGCGCTGGGCAGAACGACCAGTTCGCGCGGCCCCAGTCCGCGGCCCCGCAGCAGAACGACGGCGGTTTCGTCCGCTCGGACGTCTTCGGCGGTCAGCCCGGTCAGGCGGGTCCGGGCACACCGGCCCCGGCCGATCCGTTCGCCGGCGCCCCGGGCTACGACAACGGCTCCACCGGGCAGCACCGCCTGCCGGAGCGCCAGGGCCCGGCCGCCACCGGCCAGTTCGAGCGCCCCCAGCAGGGCGGGACGCACGGCGGCAACGGCTTCGGCGCCCCGCAGCCGCCGGCCCCCCGGCAGGCGGCCCCGCAGCAGCGCCCGGAACCCGCGGGCCCTGACGGCAACGGCAACGGCGCCGCCGCGCAGCGGCCCGGGGACGGATGGGCCCTGCCCCCGGCCTCCGGCCCCGGTGACGGACGTACTCCGCTGTACGACACGCTGGAGACCAACTGGTTCCACGGTGACCGCGAGGCGAGGGCGCAGCACGGCGCCCCGGCCGCGTCCCCGGAGCCGCAGGCCGCCCAGCCCCAGACCCCGGCGGCCCCCCAGCGGCCCGCCACCTCCGCCTGGCGCAGCTCGCCGAACGACGACCTCGTCCGGCAGGCCGAGCGCGTCCGGCAGCCGGCGGCGGGCGGAATCACCACCTCCGGCCTCCCGCGCCGGGTCCCCCGGGCCAACCTGGTGCCGGGAACGGCTCAGCAGCAGTCGCACCAGAACGGTCCGCAGGTTTCGCGTGCGCCCGACGACGTGCGCGGCCGGCTGACCAATCTCCGTCGGGGAATCGCACAGGGCCGTCAGGCCGGTACCAACCAGACCGGCAGCTACCCGCGGCCCACTCACCAGCAGGAGCGTTAGTTGAGCCCGATGAGCCAGGCGGCACAGAACCTCAACTGGTTGATCACGAATTTCGTGGACAACACCCCGGGGGTGTCCCACACCGTCGTCGTGTCCGCCGACGGACTCCTTCTGGCGATGTCGGAAGGGTTTCCGCGCGACCGCGCGGACCAGCTCGCGGCCGTCGCCTCGGGGCTGACCTCCCTGACCGCCGGGGCGTCCCGGATCTTCGAGGGCGGCAGCGTGGCGCAGACGGTCGTGGAGATGGAACGCGGGTTCCTCTTCCTCATGTCCGTCTCGGACGGCTCGTCCCTGGCCGTCCTCGCGCATCCGGAGTGCGACATCGGCCTCGTCGGCTACGAGATGGCACTCCTGGTCGACCGCGCGGGCGCGGTCCTCACGCCTGACCTGCGCGCTGAACTACAAGGCAGTCTGCTCCACTGATCGGCCCCGGCACCACCCGTGTTACCAAATCACCGTCCGGCCGCCACAATCCCCCCACCGGCCTCATCAGACGGCACGACTGACCAACCTGCTGTCCCGCCCGGAGGATTCATGACCCCGCCCACCGCCTCTCATGATCCGTACGCGGAGCCGTACGAGGACGAGGGCGACCAGCCGCTGGTACGTCCCTACGCGATGACCGGTGGCCGGACCAGGCCGCGCTATCAGCTCGCCATCGAGGCGCTGATCAGCACGACGGCCGACCCGGCAGCGCTCATGGGACTGCTCCCCGAGCACCAGCGGATCTGCCACCTGTGCCGCGAGGTGAAGTCGGTGGCGGAGGTGTCCGCCCTGCTGGCGATGCCGCTGGGCGTGGCCCGGATCCTGGTCGCGGACCTCGCGGAGGCCGGGCTCGTCGCCATCCACCAGCCGGGCGGCGACGAGAACAACGGCGGTGCGCCGGACGTGACACTGCTCGAAAGGGTGCTCAGTGGACTTCGCAAGCTCTGACGAGGGTGGTCGCGCGACCACCTCCGCGAAGATCGTGGTGGCCGGCGGCTTCGGTGTCGGCAAGACCACGTTCGTGGGCGCCGTCTCCGAGATCAACCCGCTGCGCACGGAGGCCGTGATGACCTCCGCCAGCGCCGGGATCGACGACCTCACGCACGCCGGGGACAAGACGACCACCACGGTCGCCATGGACTTCGGCCGCATCACGCTGGACCAGGACCTGATCCTGTACCTGTTCGGTACCCCCGGTCAGGACCGCTTCTGGTTCATGTGGGACGACCTGGTGCGCGGCGCCATCGGCGCGGTCGTGCTGTGCGACACCCGACGGCTGGCGGACTGCTTCCCCGCCGTCGACTACTTCGAGAACAGCGGCCTGCCGTTCGTCGTCGCCCTCAACGGCTTCGACGGCCAGCAGCCCTACTCCCCGGACGAGGTGCGCGAGGCGCTGCAGATCGGGCCGGACACACCGATCATCACGACCGACGCCCGGCACCGCGCCGACGCGAAGAGCGCGCTGATCACGCTGGTGGAGCACGCGTTGATGGCGCGTCTGCGGTAGGTCCGCGGGCGGTCCGGCGGTGATCGCAGCCAAATCGACGAGGTCGTACGGCAGTTGTCGTAGGCGGGGCGGAACCGGCTGTGTCCTTTGACACGGTCGGCTCCGCCGTTCATAACGTTTCGGCAGAGGAATCGGGTGGTATCGACACGCGACGCGGTCAACTGGTCTCGCTGCGCGCACGAACGCCCCGTCTTTTGACGGACCTCGCTCTTTATGACCGTTTTACGTGGGGCTTACATCACGTGTAACCCCCTCGTTCCACTGTTTGGAAGAGCGCTGGTCGCCGTGCTGGAATGCCAGAACTGCCCAATGGTCAAAGACGTACTCCGCGGTAGCGCGTACTCGATGGCGGACTGGGCTCTGAGACACAGCGGCACGACGTAGGTGCCGACCGCCGAGAGGTTGTTGGTCGAGTGAGGCGAAGCAAGAACAGTCCCGAGCCATCGGCCCGGGGCAACTTCACCCCGCCGCCGCGCGCAGCGGCGACCGCCCCCGTGCCCGCTTCGGAACCCAAGGCCGATCCCGCTCCGAGCGGCGGCCGGTTCACCCCGCGCAACTGGCGGGTGGCCACCCGGCTGAACGCGATCCTGCTCATTCCGGTGCTGGTCGGCCTCGTCATGGGCGGCTTCCAGGTGAAGAGCTCGATCGACACCTGGTCGGACGCCGAGGACGCCGAGAGCACCGCACGCCTGGTCCGGGCCTCCCTCGGCTACGCCAACGCGCTCTACAACGAGCGCGACGTGACGGCCGCCCCGCTGCTGCAGGGCAAGGGGCAGAAGGACGCCACCGTCACCAAGGCGCGTCAGGCGACCGACGCGGCGGCCGACGCCTTCGACGAGGCGGCCCAGGACATGCCCGGCAAGCCGGGCCTGGAGCGCCGGCTGAAGGTGTTCCGCGAGCAGGAGCCCAAGCTCCAGACGCTGCGCGTGGCCGCCTACACCTCCAAGCTCAAGGGCGTGGAGACCGAGGAGGGCTACACCGGCGTCGCCCACCCCCTGATGGAGTTCGCCAACGAGCTCGGTCTGGGCACCGGCAACATCACCTCCTACGGCCGTACCGTCTACGCGATCTCCCTGACGAAGGCGGCGCTCTCCCTGGAGCGCTCGATCGGCATGCACATGCTGGTCAAGCCCGGTCCGGACCCGAGCCACCTCGCCAGCCAGCGCGTCGCCCTGTCCTCGTACGCCTACCTCGAGCGCATCGCGATCGAGGAGTACATCGGCGGTGGCACCGAGGCCGACGCGCAGAAGCTCGAGGACGCCGAGGTGCAGCTCAAGGAGGACGGCGCGGCCCTCGCCAAGGAGGCCAAGGCCAAGGACCCGGACTACGTACCGCCGCCGTCCAACCCGACCACCATGGTCTCCGAGCTGGCCCAGCTGAACTCCACGGACACCGGCGCGCGCGCCGAGCTGGCCCAGCAGGGCATCACGCCGGAGAACTGGTGGGCGGTCAACACCCTCAAGTTCGACGCCTACGGCAAGATCGAGTCGGATCTGGCCGACAAGGCGGTGTCCGAGGCCTCCGGCATCGCCGACGACGCCGAGCAGGACGCCTACATCACGGGTGCCGCGGTCGTGATCGCGCTGCTCGCCGCGTTCATCCTGGCCGGCATGGTGGCCCGCCAGATGAGCCGCTCGATGCGCCAGCTGCGCAACGCCGCCTTCGGCATCGCCGAGCAGCGCCTGCCGTCGCTGGTCGACCAGCTCTCGCGCACCGACCCCGGCCGGGTCGACACCCGGGTCCAGCCGATCCCGATCACCTCGACCGACGAGATCGGCGAAGTCGCCCGCGCCTTCGACCAGGTGCACCGCGAGGCCGTCCGGCTCGCCTCCGAGCAGGCCCTGCTGCGGGGCAACATCAACGCGATCTTCACCAACCTCTCGCGCCGCAACCAGTCGCTGATCGAGGGCCAGCTGAGCCTGATCACCGACCTGGAGAACAACGAGGCCGACCCCGACCAGCTGGAGAACCTCTTCCGGCTGGACCACCTCGCCACCCGTATGCGCCGCAACGGCGAGAACCTGCTGGTCCTCGCCGGCGAGGAGCCCGGCCGCCGCTGGGACCAGCCGGTCCCGCTGGTCGACGTGCTACGCGCCGCCTCCTCCGAGGTGGAGCAGTACGAGCGCATCGAGCTGTCCGGCGTGCCGGAGGCCGAGATCCACGGCCGTGCCGTGACCGACCTCGTGCACCTGCTCGCCGAGCTGCTGGAGAACGCCACCACGTTCTCCTCCCCGCAGACCAAGGTCCGCGTCACCGCGACCCGGCTGCCCGACGGCCGCGTGATGGTCGAGATCCACGACAAGGGCATCGGCCTGACCGCCGAGGACTTCGCGGACATCAACCACAAGCTGGCCAACCCGCCGACCGTGGACGCCGCGATCTCGCAGCGCATGGGCCTGTTCGTGGTCGGCCGGCTGTCCGACCGGCACGGCATCCGCGTCCAGCTGCGTCCCTCCGGCGAGCAGGCGGGCACCACCTCGCTGGTCATGCTCCCGGACGCCATCACCCACGGTGGCGGTGGCGACCAGCAGCCCCGCGACGAGTTCACGGTCTCGCAGATCATCCCGGAGCAGAACTTCCCGGGCGAGAGCTTCGGCCAGGTCGGCCAGCCCATGCGGACCGCCGCCGAGCTGGGCTTCGACGACAGCCGGTACTCCGAGGTCCCCGACGACATACGCGAGCTGGACCCGGTCGGCCGCTCGCTGATGCGCGAGGAGCGCCGCGCGGCGCTGGAGGCGCAGTCCCAGCCCGAGCTGCCCGGTGGGGCGGAGCACGGCGGCCGTCAGGAGAACGGGGCGCCCGGCTACCAGGACCAGTTCACCGGTCGGCAGCCGGCGTACGACCAGGGTCAGGGCGGCTACCAGGACCAGCACACCGGCGGGTACCAGGAGCAGCAGACCGGGCAGTTCGAGCAGCAGACGGCCCAGTTCGACCCGCAGCAGACCGGCCAGTTCGACCCGCAGCAGACCGGCCAGTTCGAGCAGCAGGCGTACGCCGATCAGCAGCAGGCGTCGTACGACGAGCAGTACTACGCGCCGAACGGCAACCTGCCGCAGGGCGAGGGCTACTCGGCGGGCGGCGGCTACCCGGACCCCTCCTACGCGGAGCCGGACCGGGGCGGGCACCAGCAGGCGGGCGCCGAGGCGCAGAGCGCCTTCCCCGCCTTCGAGCAGCGGCGCCACCAGGACGACTGGCCCCAGCAGGACGGCTTCCAGAACGGCTACCCGGACCAGTACCCTGCGGGTGCTCCGGAGGCGGAATCCGCGCAGGCCGCTGACGTGAACGAGGCGGACCGCGTAGGCTTCGACCGTCCGGGGCCGGCCCCCTCCGCCGCCCACGCGCTGACCGACGCCGGTCTCCCCCGCCGCGGTTCCCCCGCGAACGGAACGGGCGACGCGGGGCGCGTGGACCAGGAGACGCCGACCGCCGCACCGGGGACGGGCGGCGAGGACACCTGGCGGTCGGCCAACGACGACCGCTGGCAGCAGGCATCGGCGCTGCGCAAACCCAAGGCGGGCGGGGTGACCTCCTCGGGGCTGCCGAGGCGGGTGCCCAAGGCCAACCTGGTCGAGGGCGCGGCCGAGACCACTCCCCAGGGAGGCCCCCAGATCTCCCGCGCCCCGGAGGACGTCCGGGGCAGGCTGAGCAACCTGCGGCGCGGCGTCGAGCGAGGCCGCAGCGCAGGCAGTGAAACGAACGGCCAGGACGCGAGGAATGAACACCGTGGTCCTGACAGCACCTACAACCAGGAGCGTTAGTGTGAGCCCGATGAGCCAGGCGGCACAGAACCTGAACTGGTTGATCACCAACTTCGTGGACAACACCCCGGGGGTGTCCCACACGGTGGTGGTCTCCGCCGACGGACTCCTTCTGGCGATGTCCGAGGGGTTCCCGCGTGATCGCGCCGACCAGCTCGCGGCCGTCGCCTCCGGACTGACCTCGCTGACCGCCGGTGCCTCGCGCATCTTCGAGGGCGGCAGCGTGAACCAGACGGTTGTGGAGATGGAGCGGGGATTCCTCTTCATCATGTCCATCTCCGACGGTTCGTCCCTCGCGGTTCTCGCACACCCGGAGGCGGACATCGGCCTCATTGGGTACGAGATGGCCCTGCTGGTGGACCGCGCGGGCACCGTTCTGACGCCGGATCTTCGGGCTGAGCTCCAAGGGAGCCTTCTCAACTAAAGGACAGACGGTGCGTTTTGGCGTCCCGTGGCCGTAAAGTTTCGGGACGCGGCTCCACAGTGATGGATGCCAGGCACAGTCGGAGGAGGAAAAAGTGGCAACACCCCCAGGCGGTCCGTCATCGGGCAACTGGTCGTACGGCCCTGGCCAGGGTCAGAACGACGGCTCGGCGAACGGATACGGCTACCCCTCCGTTCCGGGTCACCGGCAGCCGTACGCACCGCAGGGCCCCGGCCCTTCGCCGTACGACCAGCCGCAGGCCCCCCGCATCCAGCCCGTGCAGCCGCAGCGCCGCACCCCTGAGCCGGCGCCCGCCGGGGCGTCGAACAACCCCCTGGTGCGCCCGTACGCCATGACGGGCGGCCGCACCAGGCCGCGGTACCAGCTCGCCATCGAGGCGCTGGTGCACACCACCGCGCAGCCGCACCAGATGCAGGGCCAGCTGCCCGAGCATCAGCGGATCTGCAACCTCTGCCGGGAGATCAAGTCGGTGGCCGAGGTCTCGGCCCTCCTGACGATCCCTCTCGGCGTGGCCAGGATCCTCGTCGCCGACTTGGCGGAGGCGGGACTGGTCGCCATCCATCAGCCCGGCGGCGACGAGAACGCCGGCGGCCAGCCAGACGTGACACTGCTCGAAAGGGTGCTCAGTGGACTTCGCAAGCTCTAGCGGAGGGCCTTCCCGCTCCACCACGTCCGCGAAGATCGTGGTGGCCGGCGGATTCGGCGTGGGCAAGACCACGTTCGTCGGCGCCGTCTCGGAGATCAACCCGCTGCGCACCGAGGCCGTGATGACATCCGCGTCCGCGGGCATCGACGACCTCACCCACACGGGGGACAAGACGACCACGACGGTCGCCATGGACTTCGGACGCATCACGCTGGACCAGGACCTGATCCTGTACCTGTTCGGTACGCCCGGCCAGGACCGCTTCTGGTTCATGTGGGACGACCTGGTGCGCGGCGCCATCGGGGCGATCGTGCTGGTCGACACGAGGCGGCTCGCCGACTGCTTCCCCGCCGTCGACTACTTCGAGAACAGCGGCCTGCCGTTCGTCATCGCGCTCAACGGCTTCGACGGGCAGCAGCCGTACAACCCGGACGAGGTCCGGGAGGCGCTGCAGATCGGGCCGGACACGCCGATCATCACGACGGACGCGCGGCATCGGGCGGATGCGAAGTCCGCGCTGATCACGCTCGTGGAGCACGCGCTGATGGCGCGCCTGCGCTAGCGCTCCGCGCCCCCTGCGGCCACTGATCTGCGGGGGGCGGTTTCGTCGCCGGGTGCGGGTGCGTCGTGGCTGGTCGCGCCCACGCGGCGGAGCCGCACATCGATACGGCCCCGCGCCCCTGAGGGCGATTCCCCACCCTGGGTCATGCGGAAAGGCCCCCTCCTGAGTGGAGGGGGCCTCTTTCGTGGGCTCGGGTCAGCGCCAGCTGTGAGGGGCGCGGAAGCCCGGTTCGCGTTCCAGGCGGCGCCAGCCGGCTCGGACGGGGCCGCCGCCGTGGGACGGGGCGATCTCGGCGGGGCGGGCGGCGGCGCGGGCGAGGAGGAGGGCCGTGAGGGCGGCGACTTCCTCGGGCTCGGCGTGGCCCTTCTCGACGCGGATGTCGGCAGGGTTCATGGCAGGGGCTCCTCGGGTCACTGCGGCGGGTTGCCGTGCTTGCGGGAGGGCAGGTCGGCGTGCTTGGTCTGGAGCATCGCCAGGGAGCGGACCAGCACCTCGCGGGTCTCGGCGGGGTCGATGACGTCGTCGACCAGACCGCGTTCGGCCGCGTAGTAGGGGTGCATCAGCTCCGCCTTGTACTCCTTGACCATGCGGGCACGCATCGCCTCGGGGTCCTCGGCCTCGGCGATCTGCCGGCGGAAGATGACGTTGGCGGCGCCCTCGGCGCCCATCACCGCGATCTCGTTGGTCGGCCAGGCGTAGGTGAGGTCAGCGCCGATGGATTGCGAGTCCATGACGATGTACGCGCCGCCGTACGCCTTGCGCAGGATCAGCGAGATGCGCGGCACGGTCGCGTTGCAGTACGCGTACAGCAGCTTCGCGCCGTGGCGGATGATGCCGCCGTGCTCCTGGTCCACGCCCGGCAGGAAGCCGGGCACGTCCAGGAAGGTCACGATCGGGATGTTGAACGCGTCGCACATCTGCACGAAGCGGGCGGCCTTCTCCGACGCCTCGATGTCCAGTACCCCGGCCAGCGACTGCGGCTGGTTCGCCACGATGCCGACGACCTGGCCGTCCAGACGGGCCAGCGCGCAGATGATGTTGCGGGCCCAGCGCTCGTGGACCTCCAGGTACTCCCCGTCGTCGACGATCTCCTCGATGACCTTGGCCATGTCGTACGGACGGTTGCCGTCGGCCGGGACCAGGTCGAGCAGGACGTCCGAGCGGCGGTCGGCCGGGTCCTCGCAGTCGTGACGGGGCGGGTTCTCCCGGTTGTTCTGCGGGAGCAGGGACAGGAGGTAGCGGACCTCGGCGAGGCAGGTCTCCTCGTCGTCGTAAGCGAAGTGGCACACGCCCGACGTCTCGGCGTGCACGTCCGCGCCGCCCAGGCCGTTCTGCGTGATCTCCTCGCCCGTGACGGCCTTGACCACGTCCGGGCCGGTGATGAACATCTGCGAGGTCTCGCGGACCATGAAGACGAAGTCCGTGAGCGCGGGGCTGTAGGCGGCGCCGCCCGCGCACGGGCCGAGCATCACGCTGATCTGCGGGATGACTCCGGACGCCTTGGTGTTGCGCTGGAAGATGCCGCCGTAGCCGGCCAGCGCCGAGACGCCCTCCTGGATACGGGCGCCGGCACCGTCGTTCAGGGAGACCAGCGGAGCACCGGCCGCGATGGCCATGTCCATGATTTTGTGGATCTTCGTCGCGTGGGCCTCGCCCAGCGCGCCGCCGAAGATCCGGAAGTCGTGCGCGTAGACGAAGACCGTACGGCCCTCGACCGTGCCCCAGCCGGTGATGACACCGTCCGTGTACGGCTTCTTCGCCTCCAGCCCGAACCCGGTCGCCCGGTGCCGGCGCAGCTGCTCGACCTCCCGGAACGAACCCGGGTCCAGGAGCAGCTCGATCCGCTCACGAGCCGTCAGCTTGCCCTTGGCGTGCTGCGCCGCCGTCGCCTTCTCGCCCGGCCCGGCCAGCGCCTGCGCACGGATCTCGTGCAGTTCGGCCACTCGCCCGCGCGCGTCCGTCGGCTCACCCGGCGCCTCATCCAAAACGGTCATGTAGCGACTCTACGAACCCGACCAAGGAATGCCAGCCGTCGACTCCGTACAGTCTCCGACGCGTTTTCCTGGTAGCACTGAACAGAACCGCCACCGCATGCAGCCGTTTCGACTGCTCAGGGGGTCTGATGCTTGTAGGGGTCGCACAAAGCCGTCAGCTGAGAGTCACCTCACATTCATGGGTGGTACATACCACCCCTGGAGTGACGCGGAGGCGCAGTCGGCCGTCCGCGGCGAGGATCTCGACCGCCGGGTCCGCCCGTACCACCGCGCGTACCGGGTGCTCCCAGACGATCTCCAGGGGCTCTCCCGTGCGCGGCGGTTCGCTCACGCAGAGGGTAGCGGTCCGGCCCCGGCGCCTGACCAGCACGCTCGCCCCGGCCGTCGCGGTGAGCGGGCCCGCCGTGCCGGCCTGCCAGAAGTTCGCCGCCGTGAGGCCGAGCGAGGGGACGGCGACCGCCTGGCACCGGGCGTCGTCGGCGAGGACCGTGAGCCGTCGGCGGTCGGCGGCACGGCGGGCGACGGCGCGGCGGGAGGCGCCCGGCATGAGCACGTAGAGGTAGCGGGCGTCGGTGGGGTCCGTGCCGTGGTCCAGCCAGAGGGTCTGCCAGCGGCGGGTGCGGCGTTCGGTGGTGCTGGTGGTGTTGATGTCGGACCAGGCTCCGGTGCGGTCCTCCCGCAGGGTCCGCAGGCCGCCCTCGGGCACGATCCAGCCGCCGTGGCCCTCCAGGTGGGCCCAGTCCCGGCCGCGTGCGAGGGCCTGGGTGCCGCCCTCCCCCAGGTTGCGGTTGTCGACGACCGTCTCGACCGGGACGCCGTCCGCGCAGGTGATGCCGGCGCCGAGGCAGACCACCTCGTCGTCGAGGAAGAACCAGGACTTGCGGGCTTCGAGCGTGGAACCGAGCCCTTCGAGGTGCTGGCCGACGGCGGCGTACTCGCCGTCGGTCGTGCCGCCGACCCAGCGCACGCCGGGCTTCGGGGCGCCCCATTCGCCGCCGGCCCGGTCGGCCAGGCGCTTGGTGGAGACGGTGGTGCCGGGCAGCCGGTACCAGTCGACGGTCGGCCAGTACCAGTCGGTGTACTGATCGGAGGCCGTCCCGTTCGCCCACCAGGTGAGCAGGCCGGCGCCGGTGTGCCAGCCTCGCGGGTTCTCGCCGTTGCCGCACTCGTAGTGGGCGATGCGGTCGCTGGCCATGGCGAGGCCCGCGGTGAAGGCGGGGCGGCGGTGGACGGCCCGGTCCATCGCGGCGAACAGGCGGTGCCCGGTGGGCTCGGGCGCGGCCTCGACGGGCGCGTCGGCGATGGCGTGCAGCCGGGCCAGGTCGGCGACCGGGAACTGGGGTGCCGTGAGGACCGGGGTGACGGTGTCCCGGGCGATCCAGCCCTTGATGCGCGCGTGCCAGCGCGTCCGCTCGGCCTCGCTCGCGCCGCCCGCCAGGACCGCCATGGCCGCGATGAGCTGCTGTCCGTGGAAGTGGTCGCCGCGCATGACGTGGAGGTCGTCGCCCTTGAGGTAGCCGCGGCTGATGGCCCGTCCGTTGACGATGTCCATGACGAGTCCGTCGTGGACGAGGGGCGCGTAGGCATGCTCGACGCTGTCCAGGACGATCTGCCTGCCGGGGTCCGTCACCTCCCACTCGGAGCCGGCCAGCAGGGCGAACAGCCTGCCGAATCCGTCCAGCATGACCTGGCCGTACGTCCCCGAGTAGGCGACCCAGGTGTGCTGGACGAACGACCCGTCGGCGTAGAGGCCGTCGCCCTGGGTGACGTACGGGAAGACCGGCGAGAGGGCGTCGCGGGCCAGGGCGATCCTGGCGGGGGCCCGGCCCAGGATGCCGCGCAGGGCGACGGAGCGGCACAGGTCGACACGGTTGGCGCCGGTGGAGGTGCCGGAGTACTCGCGGAGCATCGCGTCGGGGATGAAGTGGTCGACCGCGTCGCAGGCGGCGGTGACGCGGTCGGTGCCGAGGTGGTCGTACAGGGCGGCCGTGATGTCCATGAGCAGGCGGGGGCTGCCGATCTGCCACTCCCACCAGTTGCCGTAGCGGGTGGTGCCCGGGTGGTAGACGGTGGCCGAGAGGTGGTCGAGGCCGCGCAGGAGGTCGGCGAGGAGGCCCGGGTCGCCGGTGGAGCCGGTGCCCTGCTGGACGTACGCCTGGGTCATGGTCCACAGGCGGCCGTAGGCGAAGGTGATGCCGGCGGGCGGGTCGAAGGGGTGGCCGGGCCACAGGGAGGTGGGGGTGGGCGCCATGTCGGCCCGGTGGGCGCGGGCGCGCGCGCCGGTCTCGGCGAGGCGGGAGGCGTAGGGCTCGGCGGCCGGGTCGTAGCCGGTGCCGAGGGCGATGTCGAGCCAGCGCCGTCTGAGGTCGTCGTAGGGGTCGGCGGCGGGCGCGGCGTGCGCGCCGGGCGCGGGAGCGAGGGCGGCCGCCAGTGCGGTCGCGAGCAGGAAGGTGCGGCGGGTGGGTGACGTGCCGGTCCGGCGGGCGTGCGGCCACGTGGGGGTCATGCTCATGACCCTTCCCCGATCGGGGGTCCACCAGCCGGCGCTGACCGGCCACGCGGGCGGGCGGTGGAGGCCGTCCGGCCCCGGAAGGCGGAATTCGCCCGCGACACCCGCCACAACCGTTGAAGCCCGTACGGAATAGGTCTACAGTCGGGACCGTTGAACTGGTTGAACATTCAACTTCAGGTCGGGTGCCGTACGGCACCGCGGCCCGACCGTCCCCAGGAGGACCCCATGACCTCGACCGCCGACCTCGCCACCCTGACCGGCGTGTACACGATGGACCCCGCCCACACGACGATCGGCTTCACGGCCCGGCACGCCATGGTGACCAACGTCAAGGGCAAGTTCCTCGACTTCTCCGGCACGCTGCACCTGGACGGCGCCGATCCGGCCCGCTCCACGGCGTCCCTCGACATCGTGATGGACAGCATCGACACCGGTTCCGCCGACCGCGACGGGCACCTCAAGAGCGCGGACTTCTTCAAGACCGACGAGTTCCCGAACATGACGTTCCGCTCCACCGGGGCCGAGTCCCTGGGCGGCGACGACTACCGCGTCACCGGCGACCTCACGATCCTCGGCACCACCCGGCCGGTCAGCATCGACCTGGAGTTCAACGGCGCCGCCAAGGACCCGTTCGGCAACGAGCGCGTCGGATTCGAGGGCAAGGCCGAGATCAAGCGCTCGGAGTGGGGCCTGACCTGGAACGCGGCGCTGGAGACGGGCGGCGTCCTGGTCTCCGACAAGATCAAGCTGAACTTCGACATCTCGGCGATCAGGCAGGCGTGAGCTGCACGTCGGCCGCGGCCCGGACCCGGATACGCCGGCCGGGCCAGCCGATCGTCCGGTAGACGGTGTTGCACTGGGCGATCGAGAGGGCGGCGGGGGCCAGGGCGCCGGCGTCCGCCGCGCTCCGCCGCGACGTCGTGTGCCCGTCGGCCACGACGACCAGGTCGTACCCCCGGCTCAGCGCCTGCCGGGCCGTGGTGTCCACGCAGACCTCGGTGGCGAACCCGGTCACGATCACCTCGGTGACGCCCAGGGCCTGCAGAACCTCGTCGAGGCCGGTGTCCAGGAAGCCGTCCGGAGTCGTCTTGTCGACGATCCGCTCACCCTCCCGGGGCGCCAGCTCGGGCACGACCCGCCAGCCCTCGGTGCCGGGCACCACGTCCTCGCCCCGGTGCCGGACCGTCACCACCGGCACACCGGCCGCCCGGGCCCGCTCGCTCAGCCCCGCGATCGCGGCGACCGTCTCGGCGGCCCGGTGCGCCATGGCGACCATGGCGTTCTGCATGTCGATGACGAGAAGCGCGGAACGGGGCGGCATGCGCTCACCGTAGCGGCGCGTCCGCCCCCGGCGCCGCCCTGTTCTCCAGCAGCTCCCGCACCTGCGCGAGGGCGTGCCCGAAGGGGTCGGGGAAGACCCCCAGCCCGTGGGCGACCAGCGCGCCCTCGTGCAGCAGCATCAGCGTCCGGGCCAGCCGGTCCGCCCCGGCCGCGTCGGCCGCCCCGTCCGCCTCGGCCTCCCGCGCCAGGCGGGTGAACAGGCCGAGCATCCACTGCTTCTGCCCGGTGATGACCGGGTGGGCGGGATGGGCCGGGTCGCTGATCTCCGCATGCGCGTTGATCATGCTGCACCCCTTGGCCCCGTACCGCGCCGCCCACGCGCGCGACGCCTCGAAGACGGCCAGGATCCGGTCGGCCGGCGGCCGCCCCGCGACCGCGTCCAGGTGCCCGCCGAGCAGTTCGCGCCACCGCTCGTCGCGCCCGGCCAGGTACTCCACGACGATCTGCTCCTTCGAGCCGAACCGGTCGTACAGCGTCTTCTTGGTCACCCCGGCCTCGGCGGCGATGAGGTCCACGCCCACGGCGTGGATGCCGCGCTCGTAGAACAGGCCCTCGGCGGCCTCCAGCACCCGCCGCGCGCCCGGCGTCATGCGCACGCGGTGCGGCTTCTCCCTCGGCTCCATACGCACAAGTATACCGGTCTGTATAGTGGGCACCCGAGACAAGTAAACCGATCTGTCTACCGTCTGGTTGTGGTCGACGTGAACGCCCTGCTCTCGGTCGCCTTCGTCCTGTGCTGGAGCTCCGGCTTCATCGGCGCCAAGCTCGGCGCGGGGACCGCCGACGCGGGCACGCTGCTGATGTGGCGCTTCCTGCCGCTCGCGCTGGTCCTGGTCGCCGCGGCCGCCGTCTCCCGGGCGGCCTGGCGCGGCCTGACGCTCCGGGACACCGCGCGCCAGGTGGCCGTCGGCGCGCTGTCGCAGAGCGGATATCTGCTCAGCGTCTACTACGCCATCCAGCTCGGCGTCTCCAGCGGCACCACCGCCCTGATCGACGGCGTCCAGCCGCTCGTCGCCGGTGCGCTCGCCGGGCCCCTGCTGCGGCAGTACGTCTCGCGCCGGCAGTGGCTCGGCCTGTGGCTGGGGCTGGCCGGCGTGGCCACCGTCACGGTGGCCGACGCCGCGGCGGCGGGCGCGGAGGTCGCCTGGTGGGCGTACGCCGTGCCCTTCCTCGGCATGCTGTCGCTGGTGGCGGCCACCTTCCTGGAGGGCCGCTCGCGCACGCCGGTCGCACCCCGGGCAGCGCTGACGATCCACTGCGTGACCAGCGCCGTCCTCTTCTCCGGCCTGGCGGTCGGCACCGGGGGCGCGGCCCCGCCCGCCGACTCCTCGTTCTGGCTGGCGACCGCCTGGCTGATCGTCCTGCCCACGTTCGGCGGCTACGGGCTGTACTGGCTGATCCTGCGCCGGTCCGGCATCACCGAGGTCAACACCCTGATGTTCCTGATGGCCCCGGTCACGGCGGTGTGGGGCGCCCTCATGTTCGGCGAGCCGTTCGGCGCGCAGACCGCGCTCGGCCTGGCCGTCGGTCTCGCGGCGGTGGTCGTGGTCCGCCGGGCGGGCCCCGCGCCGGAACGCCGGCCCGCCGAGGAATATCCGGTCGTGTCCCGCGCCGGGAGGCGCTAGTCTGCCCGGCGTGAACAGCCCCGAAGCGTCCAGACTCAGGCCACCGGTTCTCCGGTGGCCGTCCGTGATGCCGGGCTGAGGGACGCGCCGCGCGCGCCCCTGGTCGCCGCCGTCACCGCCACCGGACAACCGTCCGCCGTGTCGTGTACGACGTCGACTTCCGGGTGCGGAGTTTCCTCATGCCGTTCGCTCTTCTTCTGCTGGGCCTTGCCGTGTTCGCCCAGGGAACGTCCGAGTTCATGCTGTCCGGGCTGATCCCGGACATCGCCAGGGATCTACGGGTCACCGTGCCCGCGGCGGGGGCACTGACCTCCGCCTTCGCGGTGGGGATGGTGGTCGGGGCGCCGCTGATGGCGGTGCTCGGCCGACGGTGGTCGCGGCGGGGCGCCCTGCTGGCCTTCCTGTGCGTCTTCCTCGCCGTCCATGTCGCCGGTGCCGTCACCGGCAGTTTCGAGGTGCTGCTCGCCACCCGGGTGGCCGGCGCGCTGGCCAACGCCGGCTTCCTGGCCGTCGCGCTGGTGACGGCCGCGGACATGGTCGAGCCGGAGGCCAAGGGGCGGGCCACGTCCACCCTGCTGGGCGGGATCACGCTGGCCTGCGTGGCCGGGGTGCCCGCCGGAGCGCTGCTCGGCCAGATCTGGGGCTGGCGCGCCGCGTTCTGGGCGGTGGCGCTGCTGTCGGTGCCCGCGCTGGTGGCGGTGGCCCGGTCGGTGCCGGGCGGGGCCGCCGATCCCACGCCTCCCCCGCTGCGCGGTGAGCTGCGGGCGCTGCGTGCTCCCCGGCTCCTCGTCACGCTGCTGTCGGCCGCGCTGGTGAACGGGGCGACCTTCTGCACGTTCACCTACCTCGCGCCGCTGGCCACGGAGGCCGGCGGGCTGAGCGGTGCCTGGGTGCCCGGGGTGCTGGCGCTGTTCGGGGCGGGTTCGTTCGTCGGCGTGAGCGTCGGCGGGCGACTGGCCGACCGGCGTCCGGTGCCGGTGCTCGTGGCGGGCGGGTTCGCCCTGTGCGCCGGGTGGGGCGTGCTCGCCCTGGGGGCCGGCGACCCGGTGCCCGCGCTGGGGATGGTCTTCCTCCAGGGCGCGCTGTCCTTCGGGGTCGGCTCGACTCTGATCTCCCGGGTGCTGTACGCGGCGCCGGACGCCCCCACCCTGGCCGGCGGCTTCGCCACGGCCGCGTTCAACGTGGGCGCGGCGCTGGGCCCGTGGGCCGGGGGTGCGGCGATCGGCGCGGGTCTCGGGTACCGGTCGCCGGTGTGGGTGAGCGCGGGGCTGGTGGCCCTCGCCCTCGCGGTGGCCCTCGCCTCCGTCCTCGCGGCACCGGCGCTCCGCCCGCGCCGGACGGCACCGTCGGCCTCGGACGCCGCTCGGTAGGAGGCACAGGTGCGGGGCCCTCGGGGAGAGGGCCCCGCACCACCCCGTTCTCAGAGCCCCCATTCTCAGAACCCGCACCCTCAGAACCCGCGTCCTGCGAACCGCGTCCTCAGAACCCGCGCCCTCAGAACCCGCCGCCGAAGTCCCCTCCGCCGCCGAAGCCGCCACCGCCGCCGAAGTCGCCGCCTCCGAACCCGCCCCCGAAGTCGCCGGAGTCGAAGTCCCCGCCGGACACGTCACCGCCCTCGTGCCCGCCGAAGTCGCCGTAGCCACCGCCGTACCCGGCCCCGTACGCCGGGCCCGCCATCATGCCGCCGAGCATGGTGCCGACCAGCAGCCCGGGCAGGATGCCGCCGCCGAAGTAACCACCGACCCAGGGGCCGTAGGCGGGACCCGCGTCCCAGTAGGGGCGGCGGCCGTACTCGGTGTCCACCTCGCGGATCGCCGGGTCCCGCCCCTCGGACAACCGGGTCCGGTCGGCCACGCAGACCGGGACCTGGCGGGTCGCCCCGCCGGGCGGCGTCCAGGTGACGTCGGCGACCGACGGACCGTGGCGCGGGTCGAAGAAGCACGGCGGACGGCGCTCGGGCAACTGCCTGCCCTCACGTCGCGCGGCGAGCTGCGCCAGCGAGAACCGGCCGTCCTCGAGGGCCTGGGTGACCGCGCGGACGTCCTCCGGTCTGCGGGCGTCCGCCATGAACGTCTTGGCCTGTTCGTACGCGTCCAGCGCGCGCTCGTAGTCCGCGCGCATCGCGTCGTCGGCGCGCGGTTCGGCGGGGTGGAAGTCCAGGCGGTCCAGTTCCTCGCCGAACGCGGTGATGTCCTCGTCGACCACCACCCGCAGCTTCTCCAGTGCCGCCCGCTGCTCCTCCTCGCGGCGGCGGCGGTTGCGGCGTGCGAGCGCGTAGACGCCCGCGCCGCCGGCCGCCGCGACCGCGCCCGCGGTGATGAGGGCGCCCGTCGGCACGGCGTCGCCGCCGGCGTCCCAGGACGAGGGGGCGGAGCCGCGCACACTGCGCAGCGCGTCGTCGACGAAGTCGTTCAGCTGGGCCTTGGTGTCACCCGCGCCCTGCGCGGCCGTGACGAGGTTGTCCACACCCTGGCGGCTGAGCACGCTGCTGTCGGCACGCGCGTCGAACCGGTCGCCGAGCCGGACGCCGTACAGACCGGTGATGCCGGTCTCGGTGCGCAGGTTGCGGAAGAGGTTCTCGGTCGGCTGGTCCGCGGGGAGGACCGCCACGAAGACGGGTTCGTTCGCGTCCTCGATCTTGTCGGCCAGCGCCTCGGCGTCCGCGTCGGACAGCAGGTCCGAGGCGGCCGGATCCACGTACACGGGACTCTCGCGCAGGGCGGCGCCGATCTCGGAGACGTCGGTGGCCGCCTGCGCGCCGGGCGCGCCGGCCAGCAGCACCGCCAGGGCGGCGAGGACCGGCGCGACCAGGAGGCGTATGAGGACTCGAACACGTGCGTCCGTCATACGTTCGAAAGTACCCGAATCCGCCCCAATAAGACATCGGTGCGGGGCGGAAAGAACCGGCTCACTCGGCGGGCGAGACCCCCGCCCGCAGCAGCCCGTACGTGTACGCGTCCTCCAGGGCCTGCCACGAGGCGGCGATGACGTTCTCCGCCACGCCCACCGTGGACCACTCCCCCGTCCCGTCGCCCGTGGAGATGAGGACCCTCGTCGTGGACTGCGTGCCGTGGACGCCCTCCAGGATGCGGACCTTGTAGTCGACCAGGTCCAGCTTGGCCAGCTCCGGGTAGATCTTCTCCAGGGCGACCCGCAGGGCGCGGTCCAGGGCGTTGACCGGGCCGTTGCCCTCGGCCGTGGCGACGATGCGCTCGCCCTTGGCCCAGAGCTTGACCGTGGCCTCGTTGGCGTGGCTGCCGTCGGGCCGGTCCTCGGTGATCGCCCGCCAGGACTCGACGTCGAAGTACTTCAGCGGGCCGCCCTCGACCTCGGCGCGCAGCAGGAGTTCGAAGCTGGCGTCCGCGGCCTCGTAGGTGTAGCCCGCCAGCTCCCGCTCCTTGACCCGCTCGACGACCCGGCCGACCAGTTCCCGGTCACCGCCGAGGTCGACGCCGAGTTCCTTGCCCTTCAGCTCGATGGAGGCGCGGCCGGCCATGTCGGAGACCAGCATCCGCATGGTGTTGCCGACCAGCTCGGGGTCGATGTGCTGGTACAGGTCCGGGTCGACCTTGATCGCGGAGGCGTGCAGGCCGGCCTTGTGCGCGAAGGCCGAGACGCCGACGTAGGGCTGGTGCGTGGAGGGGGTGAGGTTGACGACCTCGGCGATGGCGTGGGAGATCCGCGTCATCTCCCGCAGCCGGCCCTCGGGGAGGACCTTCTTGCCGTACTTCAGCTCCAGCGCGGCCACGACCGGGAACAGGTTGGCGTTGCCCACGCGCTCGCCGTAGCCGTTGGCCGTGCACTGGACGTGGGTGGCGCCCGCGTCGACCGCGGCGAGGGTGTTGGCGACCGCGCAGCCGGTGTCGTCCTGGGCGTGGATGCCGAGCCGGGCGCCGGTGTCGGCCAGCACCGTGCCGACCACGGCCTGGATCTGCGCCGGGAGCATGCCGCCGTTGGTGTCGCACAGGATGACGACGTCGGCGCCGGCCTGGGAGGCGGCGCGGACCACCGCCTTCGCGTACTCGGGGTTGGCGCGGTACCCGTCGAAGAAGTGCTCGCAGTCGACGAAGACCTGGCGGCCCTGCGCGACGAGGTGGGAGACGGTGTCCCGCACCATCTCCAGGTTCTCCTCCAGCGTCGTCCGCAGGGCCAGCTCGACGTGCCGGTCGTGGGACTTGGCGACCAGGGTGATGACCTGGGCGCCGGATTCCAGGAGCGCCCTGACCTGGTGGTCCTCGGCGGCCGTCGCTCCCGCGCGGCGGGTGGCGCCGAAGGCGACCAGCCGGGCGTGCTGGAAGTCGATCTCCTCCCGGGCGCGGGCGAAGAACTCGGTGTCCCGCGGGTTCGCGCCGGGCCAGCCCCCTTCGATGTAGCCCACGCCGAAGTCGTCCAGGTGCCGTGCGATGGCCAGCTTGTCCGCGACCGTGAGGTTGATGCCCTCGCGCTGCGCGCCGTCGCGCAGGGTGGTGTCGAAGACGTGGAACGAATCGTCGAGTTCGCTGGTTGCGGTCATGATCTGAAGGCTCCTGTATGGGATCTCGGTCTACCGGAATGACCGGTTCCACCGTCCGGCTATGATCCCCCGCGCTCTCTTCCCGGCTGGGGGTGGGCCAGGAAAACGAAAAACCTCTCGCGGGTGCGAGAGGTCTGCGCGCGGGTCGAGGACGACGGTGTCCACCCGTACCTGGTCGTACGCGGTGGTCACTGCGGACCGGCGCGCCTGCTGCCAATAATCATGGCGAACGAGAGCACGGAGGAAGTCTGGCACAGTTCACCCCCTTCTCCCCGGGCCGTCTCACGATGCGGTCCGGGATGTCCGTCCGCACCCGAGCGTTCCGGTCGAAGGCGCGGTCACCGGCTACGCGCCGGGCCGGGCCAGGCCGTCGTCCAGGAACTCCCGCACGTGGCCGAGCACCCGCTGCCGGTCCGCGCCGCGCAGCCCGATCGCCACGTGGATGGCGAAGCCGTCGAGCAGGGCGCGGAGCCGGGAGGCGAAGCGGTCGGGGTCGACGGCGCGGAACTCGCCGCGCGAGACGCCCTCGGCGAGCAGCGCGACCAGGTCGCGGTGCCAGGCGCCCTCGATGGCCGCCTGCCGGTCGCGGGCCTCGCCGGCGGCGTTCTGCGAGCGGTTCCACACCTCCAGCCACAGCGTCCAGTGCGGGTCCCGGTGACCGTCGGGCACGTACAGGTCGACGTAGGAGTCGAGGCGCTCCCGAACCGTTCCGGGCCGGGTGAGCAGGCGGCCGCGCTCGACGCCTAGGCGGCCCTCGCTCCACTCCAGGGTGCGCAGCAGCAGCTCGTCCTTGGAGTGGAAGTAGTAGAGGAGGTGACCGCTGCTCATGCCGACCTCGCGGCCCAGGGCCGCCATGGTCAGCTTCTCCAGGCCGCGTTCGGCGATCATCGCCATGGCGGCGGCCAGGACGTCCTCGCGGGGCGGTGCGTTCTTCCGCGCTCGCGCCGCACCGGCCATGGCTGACTCCTTCTAGATCCTCGGCTGCTGCTGGGTGATGCAGTGGATGCCTCCGCCGCCCGCGAAGATCGTACGGGCGTCCACCAGCGTCACCGTGCGGTCGGGGAACAGGCGCCGGAAGATGCCCGCCGCGAGTTCGTCGTGCGGGTCGTCGAAGGCGCACAGGACGACGCCGCCGTTGCACAGGTAGTGGTTGATGTAGGAGTAGTCGACCCAGTCGCCGTCCTCGTCCTTCAGGACGGTCGGGGCGGGTACCTCGACGACCTCCAGGCGGCGCCCCTTGGCGTCGGTCTGGCCGCGCAGGATCTCCAGGTACGTCTGCGAGCGCGCGTGGTCCGGGTGGGCGGGGTCGCGCTGGCTGTGCACGACGACGGTGCCCGGCCGGGCGAAGGCCGCGACGATGTCGACGTGGCCCTGGGTGCCGTACCTGCCGTAGTCGCCGGTCAGGCCGTGCGGGAGCCAGATCGCCTTGGTGGTGCCGAGCTGGGCGTGGATCTCCGCCTCGACCTGCTCGCGGGTCCAGCCGGGGTTGCGGCCGGGGCCGAGCTGGACGGTGTCGGTCAGCAGGACCGTGCCCTCGCCGTCGACGTGGATCGCGCCGCCCTCGTTGACGAGCGTGCTGCTCCGCACGGGGACGCCGGCGAGGTCCGCGACCTGGCGGGCGATCTTGGAGTCGTGCTCCCAGCGGGCCCAGTCCTGGGCGCCCCAGCCGTTGAACACCCAGTCCACGGCCGCCAGGCCGCCCTGCCCGTCCGTCACGAAGGTCGGGCCGATGTCCCGCATCCAGGCGTCGTCCAGCTCGCGCTCCACCAGGTCGACGTCCGGGCCGAGCAGCTCGCGCGCGGTGCCGCCCTGGCCGGGCCCGTGCACCACCGTCACCGGCTCGAAGCGGCGCACCGCGCGGGCCACGGACGCCCAGGCCGCACGGGCGTCGGCCAGCTCCTCGGCGTCGGTGAACGTCGGGTTGGGGCCGGGCCACGCCATCCAGGTGCGCTCGTGCGGGGCCCACTCGGCGGGCATGCGGAAAGTCATGGAGGTGTCCCAGGAGGTCAGAGGAAGTAGAGGCGGTTGAGCGAGACGGAGTCGGCCGGGTCGGAGCGCAGCGGGTCGCCGTCGAGGGTGACCAGGCCGGTGCGCTGGTCGACGTCGACCTGTCCGGTACGGGAGTTCAGGCGCAGGTCGGCCGGGCCGATGCCGCGCGTGCCGCGTACGGCGACCCGGCGGCGGCGGGTCGGCATCGTGTCGCCGCCCTGGTCGAGGGCGGCCTGCGCGACGAAGGCCACGGATATCTCGGCGGGCGTGGCGCCGTGCGCGCCGAACTGCGGGCCCAGCACCAGGGGCTCGCAGGTGTCGGTGGCCGCGTTCGGGTCGCCGACCACGCCGTAGGCCGGGAAGCCGGATTTGAGGACGAGCTGCGGCTTGGCGCCGAAGTACTCCGGGCGCCACAGCACGATGTCGGCGAGCTTGCCGACCTCGATGGAGCCGACCTCGTGAGACAGGCCGTGGGCGATGGCGGGGTTGACGGTCAGCTTGGCGATGTAGCGCAGGACGCGTTCGTTGTCGTCGTCCCCGTCGGCGCCGAACTGGGCCTTCATCTTCCCGGCCATGGCGAAGGTGCGGCGGACGGTCTCGCCGGCGCGGCCCATGCCCTGCGCGTCGGAGGAGGTGATGCCGATCGCGCCCAGGTCGTGCAGCACGTCCTCGGCGCCCATGGTCCCGGCGCGGATGCGGTCGCGGGCCATGGCTGCGTCGCCCGGCAGGTCGGTCTTCAGGTCGTGGACGGAGA
Source organism: Streptomyces sp. BK79 (assembly GCF_044142145.1). Classification (NCBI taxonomy): domain Bacteria; kingdom Bacillati; phylum Actinomycetota; class Actinomycetes; order Kitasatosporales; family Streptomycetaceae; genus Streptomyces; species Streptomyces sp. BK79. The sequence continues at coordinate 61,952 of NZ_JBHVOC010000017.1, read as the reverse complement.
CGATCATGCCGTAGTGCTCGGTGACCGCGTCCCGGCCGAAGGGCAGGGTGGGGTTGGTGGAGGAGCCGATGACGTTGGGGACGCCGGCCATCTTCAGCACGTTGGGGACGTGTCCGCCGCCGCAGCCCTCGATGTGGAAGGCGTGGATGGTGCGGCCCTCCAGGACGCGGAGGGTGTCCTCCACGGAGAGGCACTCGTTCAGGCCGTCGCTGTGCAGGGCGACCTGGACGTCGTGCTCCTCGGCGACGCGCAGGGCGGTGTCGAGGGCGCGGGTGTGGGCGCCCATGTCCTCGTGCACCTTGAAGCCGCTCGCGCCGCCCTCGGCCAGCGCCTCGATCAGCGGGGCCCCGTGGGAGGACGAACCCCGGCCCAGGAAGCCGATGTTGACCGGCCAGGCGTCGAACGCGCCGAACGCGTGCTTCAGCGCCCAGGGCGAGTTGACGCCGACGCCCCACACCGGGCCGAACTCCTGCCCGATGATCGTCGTCACGCCGGACGCGAGGGACGCCTCCATGATGCGCGGGGAGAGCAGGTGGACGTGGGTGTCGACGGCTCCGGCGGTGGCGATGAGCCCCTCGCCGGAGACGATGGACGTGCCCGTGCCGACCACGACGTCGACGCCGTCGAGGGTGTCGGGGTTGCCGGCCCGGCCGATCCCGCAGATCCGGCCCTCGCGGATGCCGATCGACACCTTGCGGATGCCCTGCGCCGCGTCGATCACGACGACGTTGCTGATGACGACGTCGCAGGTCTCGCGGACGGCGGCGGCCTTGAGGTGGAGTCCGTCGCGGGCGGTCTTGCCGAAGCCGGCGAGGAACTCGTCGCCGTAGCGCTGGGCGTCGGACTCGACGCGGATCACCAGGCCGGAGTCGCCGAGCCGGACCCGGTCACCGGCGCGGGGGCCGTGGGTGGCGGCGTACTCGTACGGGGTGAGGCGGCGGGCCTCGGCGGGGTGGCCTCCTGGGCGGCTCATCGCTCGACCTCCTGATCGGGTGTTTCCGTGACGCCGAGGTAGCCGCAGGCGGCGGCCCGGCGCAGGGCCTCCTCCTTCGCGCCCGGCGCGTCCAGCGGGCCGTCGACCAGACCGGCGAACCCGATCGCGACGCGGAGCCCGCCGATGGGCACCAGCCCGACCTCGGCGCTCTCCCCCGGCCCGAAGCGGACGGACGACCCGGCGGGCACGGCCAGGCGCATGCCGTAGGACCGCTCGCGGTCGAAGTCCAGGCGCGGGTTGGCCTCGAAGAAGTGGAAGTGGGAGGTGACGGAGACGGGCACGGTCGCGGTGTTGGTGACCGCGAGGCGCACCGCCGCCTCCGGCTCGGCGTGCTCGGGCCCCGGCAGCAGCGCCCCCGGCGCCCGCTCCCCCAGCCCGCCGCCGATCGGGTCGGAGACGACCGCGAGCCGGGAACCGTCGTCGAAGACCGCCTCCACGTGCACCTCGGTGACCACGTCGGCGACACCGGGCAGCACGTCGTCGGGGCCGAGCACGGACCGGGCGCGCTCGATCGCCTCCGCGAGCCGGGCGCCGTCCCGGGCCGCCTCGCAGACGGTGTCCGCGATCAGCGCGGTCGCCTCCGGCACGTTCAGCCTGAGCCCGCGGGCACGGCGGGACCGGGCCAGCTCGGCCGCCCCGAAGAGCAGCAGCCGGTCACGTTCCGTGGGGGTCAGTCTCACGACCCGGTACCTCCTCGCCTCCATGAGTTAGAGCATCACTCTAAACGTCCGAGGCAAGCTACGGAACCGTCGACGGGCAGCCTCGGCACACATCACATGGAACGCTGCTCAAAAATAGGGGCCGGGGGTCCGAAGGCTCAGCCCTCGGACCCCCGGCCCGTTCCGGTCACGACGCCGGGTACGTCACACCAGGCGGTGCATCCACCCGTGCTTGTCCTCGGCGGTCCCGCGCTGGACGTCCAGCAGGGCCCGCCGGAGCCGCTGCGTCACCTCGCCGGGCTCGCCGCCGCTCTGCTGCCACTGCGCCCCGGCCCGCTTCACCGTGCCGACCGGCGTGATCACGGCCGCCGTACCGCAGGCGAAGACCTCGGTGAGGGTGCCGTTCTCCGCGTCGCGCTGCCACTGGTCGACCGAGATCCGGCCTTCCTCGGCCTCGTACCCGAGGTCGCGGGCGACGGTGAGGAGGGAGTCGCGGGTGACGCCCTCCAGGATGGAGCCGGTGAGGGCGGGGGTGACGATCCTGTCGCCGTACACGAAGTACAGGTTCATGCCGCCGAGTTCCTCGACCCACTGGTGCTCGACCGCGTCGAGGTAGCAGACCTGGTCGCAGCCCTTCGCCGCCGCCTCCGCCTGCGCGAGCAGCGACGCGGCGTAGTTGCCGCCGGTCTTGGCGTCGCCCATGCCGCCGGGGACGGCGCGCACGCGGTCCTCGGAGACCCAGATGGAGACCGGCTTGACGCCGCCGGGGAAGTAGGCGCCGGCCGGGGAGGCGATGACGAGGAAGAGGTACTCGCCCGCGGGCTTCACACCCAGCCCGACCTCGGTCGCGATCATGAACGGGCGCAGGTAGAGGGACTCCTCGCCCCCGTGCTCCGGGACCCACTTCTGGTCCTGCCGCACCAGCGCGTCGCACGCCTCGATGAAGGTCTCCACCGGCAGCTCCGGCATGCCGAGCCGGCGCGAGGACGCCTGGAAGCGCTGCGCGTTCTTCTCCGGGCGGAAGGTGGCGACCGACCCGTCCGGGCCGCGGTAGGCCTTCAGCCCTTCGAAGATCTCCTGCGCGTAGTGCAGGACCATGGTGGCCGGGTCGAGGGAGAGCGGGGCGTACGGAACGAGCTGGCCGTCGTGCCAGCCGCGGCCCTCGGTCCACTTGATCGTCACCATGTGATCGGTGAAGTGGCGGCCGAACCCGGGGTTGGCGAGGATCGCCTGGCGCTCCGCGTCGGAGAGCGGGTGGGCGGAGGGCTTGAGCTCGATCGTGGGCGTCGTCATGGATTGATGTCCTTCACCGGTTGTCGTGACGGGCCGCGGTCACGCCCGTACGGCCGGTGGCCGGTGCTAGGGCGTCCGAGCATTCCCTCATGTCGCGGCTTCGCGTTCGATTATCTCGCGCGGGGGGCGACGGGTGAAAACGGGGTGAATGCGGCCCAGGTTTCGATGGTCCCACCTGGCGGACGCAGGAGAAAGCCGCCGGGTGCCTTGTTTTTCGGACCCGGCGGCTTCGAGAGGTTGGTTTTCGAGTGCGCGGGGTCAGCCGGCTACTCGTACGGCGAGCGCGTCACCGATCTGCGAGGTCGAGCGGGCGGGCAGGCCGGCGCGCTCGCCGAGGTCGGCGGAGACCGCCTCCTCGATGCGGGCGGCCTCGGTCTCGTAGCCGAGGTGGCGCAGCAGCAGGGCGACGGACAGGACCGTGGCGGTGGGGTCGGCCTTGCCCTGGCCGGCGATGTCGGGCGCGGAGCCGTGGACCGGCTCGAACATCGAGGGGAAGTCACCGGACGGGTTGATGTTGCCGCTGGCGGCGACGCCGATGCCGCCGGAGACGGCCGCCGCGAGGTCGGTGATGATGTCGCCGAAGAGGTTGTCGGTGACGATCACGTCGAACCGCTCGGGCTGGGTGACCAGGTAGATGGTCGCCGCGTCGACGTGCATGTACTCGGTGGTGACCTCGGGGAACTCCTCGGCCACCTTGTTGAAGACGTTCGTCCACAGGTGACCGGCGAAGGTCAGCACGTTGTTCTTGTGGATCAGCGCCAGCTTCTTGCGCGGACGGGCCTGCGCGCGGGCGAAGGCGTCGCGGACGACGCGCTCGACACCGAAGGCCGTGTTGACGGAGACCTCGGTGGCGACCTCGTGCTCGGTGCCCTTGCGGATGGTGCCGCCGTTGCCGGTGTACGGGCCCTCGGTGCCCTCGCGGACGACGACGAAGTCGATCTCCGGCTGGCCGGCGAGCGGGGTGGCGACACCCGGCAGGAGCTTGGACGGCCGCAGGTTGACGTGGTGGTCGAAGGCGAAGCGGAGCTTGAGCAGGAAGCCGCGCTCCAGGACACCGGACGGCACCGAGGGGTCGCCGATCGCGCCGAGCAGGATGGCGTCGTGGGCCTTCAGGGCGTCGAGGTCGGCGTCGGTGAGGGTCTCACCGGTGGCGTGGTAGCGCCGGGCGCCGAAGTCGAACTCCTTGGTCTCCAGCTTCACATCCTGGGGAAGGACGGCGGAGAGGACCTTCAGACCTTCGGCCACGACCTCCTGGCCGATGCCGTCACCGGGAATCACTGCGAGATTGATGCTGGGAGACATGACGGCACCCTACTCCTCGTCCCACGGGATGACACGAGGCGTCCGGCATACGGACGCCTCCCTTGCCGTCCCCGGCTCAGTGGCCGGTGGAGCCGCCGTTGTCCCGGCGGTCGAGGGCGCGCTGGAGGGCGGCGGCGGCGTTCTTGCGGTCGGAGTCAGCGGTACGGGAGAGGTGGCGGACGCGACGGCGGACGGTGGTCTCGGCCATGGGAATCGACTCCTTCGGCACAGCACACGGGGGTGCGGAAAGGGGAAATCGCGAGAGGCCGGAAGGGGCGGGAGGCGCGGTGCCGCAGGGGTTGCCTGCACGGGGCCCGGCTCACGACCGCCCTGCGCTCGATCGAGCGGGACGTTCGGCTCCTACAAAGTTAAGGGAGCGCCGAGCATCTGTCTCCACAATTACTCGGACTTCCTACTATCTGAGACGGTGCCGTCGGCCACTCCCCCGCCGTTCCTCCATGACCTGCGAAAACGCCGGACGGGCCAGGTCGGGGGGAGACCTGGCCCGTCCGGGGTCGGGTGGGGTGTCAGCCCATGTGCGGGTACGTGTAGTCGGTCGGCGCGACCAGCGTCTCCTTGATGGCGCGGGTCAGCGTCCAGCGCATCAGGTTCTGCGGGGCGCCGGCCTTGTCGTTGGTGCCGGAGGCACGGCCGCCGCCGAAGGGCTGCTGGCCGACGACGGCGCCGGTCGACTTGTCGTTGATGTAGAAGTTGCCGGCCGCGTAGCGCAGCTTCTCCATCGTGTACGCCGCCGCCGCGCGGTCGCCCGAGATGACCGAGCCGGTGAGGGCGTAGTCGGAGACCGACTCCATCTGGGTCAGCATCTCGTCGTACGCGTCGGCCTTGCTGTCGTCGTAGACGTGCACGGCGAGGATCGGGCCGAAGTACTCGGTGCGGAAGACCTCGTTCTCCGGGTCGGTGCACTCGATGACGGTCGGGCGGACGAAGTAGCCCACCGAGTCGTCGTACGAGCCGCCCGCGACGATCGTGCAGGTCTCGTCCGCCTTGGCGCGGTCGATGGCGGCCTTGTTCTTGGCGAAGGACCGCTCGTCGATGACGGCGCCCATGAAGTTCGACAGGTCGGTGACGTCACCCATGGTGAGGTAGTCGACCTCGGCGGCGAACTCCTCCTTGAACCCGTCGTTCCAGATGGACGCCGGGATGTACGCGCGGGAGGTGGCGCTGCACTTCTGGCCCTGGTACTCGAAGGCACCGCGGGTCAGGGCGGTCTTCAGCACCGCGCGGTCGGCCGACGGGTGGGCGACCAGGAAGTCCTTGCCGCCGGTCTCGCCCACCAGGCGCGGGTAGGTGCGGTACTTGGCGATGTTGTTGCCGACCGTCTTCCACAGGTGCTGGAAGGTGGGGGTCGAGCCGGTGAAGTGGATGCCCGCGAGGTCGCGGTGCTCCAGGGCGACCTCGGAGACCGCGAGGCCGTCGCCGGTGACCAGGTTGATGACGCCCTTGGGCAGCCCGGCCTCCTCCAGCAGCTCCATCAGCAGCACGGCGGCGTGGGTCTGGGTCGGGGACGGCTTCCAGACCACCACGTTGCCCATCAGGGCCGGGGCGGTGGGCAGGTTGGCCGCGATCGCGCTGAAGTTGAACGGCGTGATCGCGTAGACGAAGCCCTCCAGCGGGCGGTGGTCCAGGCGGTTCCACACGCCCGGCGAGTTGGCCGGGGGCTGCTCGGCCAGGATGTTCCGGGCGTAGTGGACGTTGAAGCGCCAGAAGTCGACCAGCTCGCAGGGGCTGTCGATCTCGGCCTGCTGGGCCGTCTTGGACTGGCCGAGCATGGTGGAGGCGGCGATGGTCTCGCGCCACGGGCCGGACAGCAGCTCGGCGGCGCGCAGGATGATCGCCGCGCGGTCGTCGAAGGACATCGCGCGCCACGCGGGGGCGGCGGCCAGGGCGGCGTCGATCGCGTCCTGGGCGTCCTGCTGCGTGGCGTTCGCGTACGTGCCCAGGCGGGACTTGTGGTTGTGCGGCTGCACGACGTCGAAGCGCTCGCCGCCGCCCATCCGCTTCACGCCGCCGATGGTGCAGGGCAGGTCGATCGGGTTGTCGGCCAGCTCCTTGAGCTTGGCCTCCAGACGGGCACGCTCGGGCGAGCCGGGGGCGTAGCCGTGCACCGGCTCGTTGACGGGGGTGGGGACCTGGGTCACAGCGTCCATGGGTTCCGTAACTCCTTTAACTGAGCGGTCTTGCGAGCGGGTGGGCTCAGCCCTTGGTGACCATCGAGCGGGCGAAGAACCGGAGGTTCGCCGGCTTCTCCGCGAGACGGCGCATGAAGTAGCCGTACCAGTCGGTGCCGTAGGCGGTGTAGACGCGCATGCGGTGCCCCTCGGCGGCCAGCCGCAGGTGCTCGTCGCCGCGGATGCCGTACAGCATCTGGAACTCGTACTCGTCGAGCTTTCGCCCGGCGGTGCGGGCCAGCTCCTGCGCGATGGAGATCAGGCGCGGGTCGTGGGACCCGATCATCGGGTAGCCCTCGCCCTCCATCAGGGTGCGCAGGATGCGCACGTACGCCTTGTCGATCTCGTGGCGCTGCTGGTACGCGACCTCGGCGGGCTCCTTGTAGGCGCCCTTCACCAACCGTACGCGAGAACCGTTGTCGGCGAGCCGGCGCGCGTCGGCCTCGGTGCGGAACAGGTACGCCTGGATGACGCAGCCGGTCTGCGGGAAGTCCTTCCGCAGCTCCTCGTGGATGGCGAACATCGAGTCGAGGGTGGTGTGGTCCTCGGCGTCGAGGGTGACCGTGGTGCCGATCCCGGCGGCGGCCTCGACGACCGGGCGGACGTTGTCCAGGGCCAGCTCGTGGCCGCCGTCCAGCGCCTGGCCGAACATCGACAGCTTGACCGACATCTCGGCACGGGTGCCGAGCTCCAGCGGCTTCAGCCGGTCGATCAGCTCCAGGTAGGCGTCGCGGGCGGCCTCGGCCTGCGCGGGGGTGGTGATGTCCTCGCCGACGACGTCCATCGTCAGTTCCAGGCCCTGGTCGGTGAGGTCCCGGATGATCGGGACGATCTCGTCGACGGTCTCGCCGGGGATGAACCGGTCGACGACCGGCTTGGTCACGGGCGCGGCCGAGACCAGCCGGCGCATCCGGTCGCTGCGCGACGCGGCGAGAATCACGGGACCCAGCACGGGGCACCTCCACTTACCAACCAACACGAGGCCGTCGCCCGACGAGCGCGGGACGGCACGGAGAACCACCGTGAAATCTAAGGATCCACCCGATCGTCGGCCATCGACAGCTGTCACGCATCCGTGCCGCCGATCTCAGACAGATGTATGAGAACGGCACGCAAATGCGGCAGAATGCCCGCGTGACGACGGATCCGAAGGGCGACTACCAGGAACTGGTCGACGAGATCTCCGAGCTGCTGGGCGCGCCCGCGACCCTGGAGAACCGCGACTTCGAGCTGATCGCCTTCGGCGCGTACGACAGCGAGGGCGACCTCGACCCCTCCGCCCTGGACCCCGTGCGCACCCGCTCGATCCTGACCCGGCGCTCCACGGCGGCCGTGCGGGCCTGGTTCGAGGGCTTCGGCATCACCCGCGCGACGGGCCCCGTGCGCATTCCGCCGACCCCGGCGGCGGGGGTGCACCGGGGCCGCACCTGCCTGCCGGTACGCCACCGGGGTGTCGTCCTCGGCTACGTGTGGCTCCTGGACACCGAGCCCGGCCCGACGGACCGGCAGCTGGCGGCGGCCATGGAGGTCACCGTCCGGATCGGCGCGCTGCTCGCGGACGAGGCGCAGCACGGCGCGGACCTGAGCCGGGAGCTGCGGGCGGTGCTGACCGCCGAGCGCGACTGGCAGCGGGACATGGCGGTGGCGGAACTGCGCACCGCCCTCGGCCCGCGCGCGGACACGCCGCACGCGGTGGTCTGCGTGGCCCCCTGGCCGTCGGCCGGCCCCGACGACGCGCCGTCGGTGCGTACGGTGCCGGGGGCGACGGCCCTGTGCACGGTGCCGTGGGGCAGCGCGGGCGAGTCGCTGGCGCTGCTGGTGCGGCTGCGCTCGGCGCACGTGCTGACCCCGGCGACGTCGGCGGCGGGGCGGCTGCTGGAACGGGCGCGTGGCACGGCCGGGACCGGCGCGGACGCCGCGACCGCGGCGGGTGCCCCGGACCGGGCGGCGGCGGGTGTCTCGGCCCCGCGCACCGGCCTCGCGGAGCTGGGGGCCGCCTGGCGGGAGGCGTCGGCGGCGGCCCGGGCGGCGCGCGCCGAGACCCGGTTCGGACCGGTCGCCGAGTGGACGTCCATCGGGGCGTTCCGCCTGCTGACCGCGTTGCCGGGGGAGATCGCCCACGACCCCGCCGTACGGGTGCTGCTCTCCCCCGCCCACCGCGAACTGGCCCGCACCGCCGAGGTCTACCTCGACTGCGCGGGCCAGGCCGGGCGCACCGCCGCCGAGCTGGGCATCCACCGCCAGACGCTGTACTACCGCCTCTCCCGCGTCGAGCAGCTCACGGGCCTGGACCTGGACGACGGCGAGGACCGGCTGCTGCTGCACATGGCGCTGAAGGGCGCCCGGCTGTGAGCCGGGTCAGCTCTTGTCGAAGCCCGCGGTCGCCCGGCGCAGCCCCTCGGTGAGCCGGTCGGCCTCGGGAGCGTCCTGCGGGCTGAACGACCACTGGACCATGAGCCCCATCAGCAGCGTGAGGTAGAAGCCGCCGAGGGTGTCGAGGGTCTCCTCCTGGACGTCCTCCTCACGCCCGCCCGTGAAGAGCGTGACCAGACCGCGCGCGCCCTCCCGCTGGGCCCGCGCCAGGTGCTCCCGCACCTCGGGCAGTTCGTCGCCCATGGCCACGATCTCCATGCTGAGCCGCCACAGCGAGCCGGGGTCGCGCATGGTGCCGATGATGTTCGCCCACACCGCGGCGAACCGCTCCGGCGAGCCGGGTTCGCCGGGCAGGTCGCCCTGCGAGCCCCCGTCGAAGGCCTCGGACATCGCGGCCACCAGCTCGATGTACGCCTGGACGAGCAGCGCGTCCTTGGAGCCGTAGTGGTAGCCGATCGACGCGAGGTTGGTCCCCGACTCCTTGACGATGTCCCGCGCGGTGGTGCGCGCGAACCCCTTCTCCAGCAGGCAGCGCTTGGCGCCGGCGAGCAGATCCTCACGGTGTCCCATGGGCCCACCCTACCGCCCGATCCATACAGCCGTCCCAGACGTACGTACGTCTTATACAGTCGTCATAGACAGCCGTATAAGACATGCGTACAGTCGTCGGCATGACTCCTGCGAACCCACCCCGGGCCGGGCGCCGTGAATGGACCGCGCTCGCCGTGCTGATGCTGCCGCTGCTGCTGGTCTCCATGGACGTGTCGGTGCTCTACTTCGCCATCCCCGCGATCAACGCGGATCTGGCGCCCAGCGGCAGCCAGCAGCTGTGGATCTTCGACGTCTACGCCTTCGCCGTGGCCGGCCTGCTGATCACCATGGGCTCGGTCGGCGACCGCATCGGCCGCCGCAGGCTGCTGCTGATCGGCGCCGCGGCCTTCGGCGCCGCCTCACTGGCCGCGGCGTACGCGAACAGCGCCGAGATGCTCATCGCGGCCCGCGCGCTGCTCGGCATCGGCGGCGCCACGCTGATGCCGTCGACGCTGGCCCTGGTGCGCTCGCTCTTCGCCGACCCAACCCAGCGCGCGCAGGCCATCGCGATCTGGTCCGGCGTCATGACGGGCGGGGTGGCGCTCGGTTCGGTGCTGAGCGGGGTCCTGGTGGAGTTCTTCTGGTGGGGCTCGGTCTTCCTGGTGAACCTGCCGGCGATGGCCCTGCTCCTGGTCCTCGGCCGGATCCTGCTGCCGGAGTCGAAGGACCCGGACCCGGGCCGCTTCGACTGGATCGGCATCCCCCTGTCGATGGCCGCGGTGCTCCCCGTCGTCTACGGCCTGAAGGAGATCTCGGCCGAGGGCTGGAACGTCCGGTACGTCGTCGCGGTGACGGTGGGACTGCTCTTCGCGGCCCTGTTCGTGCACCGGCAGCGGACCACCGCCTCCCCGATGGTCTCCCCCGACCTCTTCCGCAGGCGGGGTTTCGGGCCGGCCGTCGTCCTCAACCTGGTCACCATGTTCGCGATGATGGGCTCGGCGTTCTTCACCACCCAGTACCTCCAGTCGGTCCTCGGCAAGAGCGCGCTGGAGGCGGCGCTGTGGGCGCTGCTGCCCTCGGTGCCGATCGGTTTCGCGGCGCCGCTCGCCGCCCACCTGGTGCACCGGGGCGTCCACCGCGCCCACGTGGTGACGGCCGGGTTCGCCCTCGCCTCGTGCGGCTACGTCCTGCTGGCGTTCGTGGACACGGACGCCCTGACGCTCTCCCTGGTGGCCTGCGGCGTCCTCGCCTCCGGCGTGACCATGGTGATGTCCCAGATCATGGACCTCGCGCTGGGCGCCGCCCCGGCGGAGCGGGCGGGCTCCGCGTCCTCGCTGATGGAGACCGGCGCGGAGTTCGGCGGGGCGCTGGGGATGGCGGTGCTCGGCTCCATCGGTACGGCGGTCTACCGCCACGAGATGCCGGACTCCGCCCCGGCCGCGGCCCACGAGACGCTGGGCGGCGCGCTGGCGGTGGCCGAGCAGGTGCCCGGTCGCGCGGGGCAGGCCCTGGCGACGGCGGCCCGGGAGGCGTTCACCGACGGGATGCACGCGGCGGCCCTCGCGGGCGCGGTGGTACTGGCCGGGGCGGCGGTGCTGGCGTCGGTGACGCTGCGCCGGGTGCGGGCGCGGGAGGAGCCGTGCACGGAGAACGCCGGACGGGCTGATGAGGTCAGCCCGTCCGGCGTGTGAGGACGAGCCCGTTCAGGGCGAACGGGGGTCCGGGGGCGTCAGCCCCCGGAGGCGGTCACTCAGACCAGGTTCACCGACCGGGCCGACGTCGCGCCGATCTCCGCGGCGACCTCGGCCAGCACCCCGGAGGGCACCGTGTCGTCGACGGTCAGCACGGCCAGCGCCTCGCCGCCCACCGTCGCACGGGCGACCTGCATGCCGGCGATGTTGATGCCGGCCTCGCCGATGACCCGGCCGACGGTGCCGACGACGCCGGGGCGGTCCTCGTAGCGCAGGACGACCATGTGGTCGGCGAGGGCGAGGTCCACGTCGTACTCGCCGACGGCGACGATCTTCTGGAGGTGCTTCGGGCCGGCCAGGGTGCCGGAGACCGACACCTCCTCGCCGTCCGAGAGGGTGCCGCGCACGGTGACCACGTTGCGGTGCTCCGGGGACTCCGAGCTGGTGGTCAGCCGGACCTCGACGCCGCGCTCCTGCGCGAACAGCGGGGCGTTGACGTACGAGACGGTCTCGTCGACGACGTCCTCGAAGACGCCCTTGAGCGCGGACAGCTCCAGCACCTTCACGTCGTGCTGGGTGATCTCGCCGTAGACCTCGACGTCGAGGCGGACGGCGACCTCGCCGGCGAGCGCGGTGAAGATGCGGCCGAGGCGCTCGGCGAGCGGCAGACCGGGCTTGACGTCCTCGGCGATGACACCGCCCTGGACGTTGACCGCGTCAGGGACCAGCTCACCGGCGAGGGCGAGGCGGACGGACCTGGCGACGGCGATGCCGGCCTTCTCCTGGGCCTCGTCGGTGGAGGCGCCTAGGTGCGGGGTGGCGACGACCTGGTCGAACTCGAACAGCGGCGAGTCGGTGCAGGGCTCCTTCGCGTACACGTCGAGACCGGCGCCCGCGACGCGGCCCTCCTTGAGCGCCGAGTACAGCGCCTCCTCGTCGACGATGCCGCCGCGCGCGGCGTTGACGATGCGGACGCTCGGCTTGACCTTGCGCAGCGCCTCGTCGCCGATCAGGCCGAGGGTCTCGGGGGTCTTGGGCAGGTGGACGGTGATGAAGTCGGAGACCTCGAGCAGCTCGTCGAGGGACAGCACCTTGACGCCCATCTGCGCGGCCCGCGCGGGCTGCACGTAGGGGTCGTAGGCGACGACCTTCATGCCGAAGGCCGACATGCGCTGCGCGACGAGGGCGCCGATACGGCCGAGGCCGACCACACCGAGGGTCTTCTCGGCCAGCTCGACGCCGGTGTACTTGCTGCGCTTCCACTCGCCGTTCTTCAGCGCGGCGTTGGCCTGCGGGATGTTGCGGGCGGTGGCGACGATCAGGCCGCAGGCCAGCTCGGCGGCGGTCACGATGTTGGAGGTCGGGGCGTTGACCACCATGACGCCGGCCTTGGTGGCGGCGGAGACGTCCACGTTGTCCAGACCGACGCCGGCGCGGGCGACGACCTTGAGCTTCTTGGCGGCGGCGATGGCCTCGGCGTCCACCTTGGTGGCGGAGCGGACCAGGATCGCGTCCACGTCGGCGATGGCGGGGAGCAGTTCGGCCCGGTCCGCGCCGTTGCACTGGCGGATCTCGAAGTCGGGGCCAAGCGCGTCCACAGTCGCGGGCGACAGCTCTTCAGCGATGAGTACGACGGGTTTCGAGCTCACGTGAGTCCTCACAAGTCCATTGCGGACGGCCGTCCCGACGGCCGCAGGCGGTGGAGGTTGGCTACCGCGTGGAAGACGCACGACGCTGTGGGCCTGACGCGTATGTTGTGCAGCAGTCTAGTGGCGTGACCGGGGGCGTCCTGCGCCTCTGCGGAAGGATCACCCGTCCGTGGCTGGACGGGTTGGACAACGCCGCCGTACACGACGTTACCCCGGGTTCGCCGAAGGGGCCGGAGCGGGATGCTCCGGCCCCTTCGGGCGGGCGGCTTACGCCTCCTCGTCGACCCAGCTCATGAGCTTGCGCAGCTCCTTGCCGGTGGTCTCCAGCAGGTGCTCGGAGTCCTGCTGCTTGTACTCGTTGTACTTCTTCAGACCGCCGTGGTACTCGTCCATCCAGTTCTTGGCGAACGTGCCGTCCTGGATCTCGGCGAGGACCTTCTTCATCTCGGCCTTGGTGGCGTCGGTGATGATCCGCGGGCCGGTGACGTAGTCGCCCCACTCAGCGGTCTCGGAGATCGACCAGCGCATCTTCTCCAGGCCGCCCTCGTACATGAGGTCCACGATCAGCTTCAGCTCGTGCAGGCACTCGAAGTAGGCGATCTCCGGCTGGTAGCCGGCCTCGGTCAGGGTCTCGAAGCCCGCCTTGACCAGCGCGGCCGTGCCACCGCACAGGACGGCCTGCTCGCCGAAGAGGTCGGTCTCGGTCTCCTCGGTGAAGGTCGTCTTGATGACGCCGGCGCGGGTGCCGCCGATGCCCTTCGCGTACGACAGGGCCAGCGCGAAGCCGTTGCCCGTGGCGTCCTGCTCGACGGCGGCGATGCAGGGAACGCCGCGGCCCTCCTCGTACTGACGGCGCACCAGGTGGCCCGGGCCCTTGGGGGCGACCATGCAGACGTCCACGCCGGCCGGGGGCTTGATGAAGCCGTAGCGGATGTTCAGGCCGTGACCGAAGAACAGCGCGTCGCCGTCCTTCAGGTTGTCCTTGATGTGCTCCTCGTAGACCTGGGCCTGGATCGGGTCCGGGACCAGGATCATGATGACGTCGGCCTCGGCGGCGGCCTCGGACGGGCTCACCACGCGCAGGCCCTGCTCCTCGGCCTTGGCCTTGGACTTGGAGCCCTCGTGCAGACCGACGCGCACGTCGACGCCGGAGTCGCGCAGCGACAGCGCGTGGGCGTGGCCCTGGCTGCCGTACCCGATGACCGCGACCTTGCGGCCCTGGATGATGGACAGGTCGGCGTCGGCGTCGTAGAACAGCTCGGCCACTGGGTTCTCTCCTTGAGTGCAGGTGTTGCGTCCCACCGTATGCCGGTGAGGGGAAGGGAAGTTTCGGGGTCTCGGAATGCGGGCGGCCGGTGGTGTGCGCGACCGCCCGTTTCCGTCGTTATGCGGACCGGTCGAGTGCGCGCAGCGACCGGTCCGTGATCGAACGGGCGCCGCGGCCGATGGCGATCGTGCCGGACTGGACGAGTTCCTTGATGCCGTACGGTTCCAGCATCCGGAGCATGGCGGACAGCTTGTCGCTGCTGCCGGTGGCCTCGATGGTGACGGCCTCCGGGGAGACGTCGACGGTCTTGGCGCGGAACAGCTGGACGATCTCGACGATCTGCGAGCGCGTCTCGTTGTCGGAGCGCACCTTCACCAGGACGAGTTCACGCTGGACGGCCTGCCCGGGTTCGAGCTCGACGATCTTCAGCACGTTGACCAGCTTGTTGAGCTGCTTGGTCACCTGCTCCAACGGGAAGTCCTCGACGCTCACCACGATGGTGATGCGGGAGATGTCGGCGTGCTCGGTGACGCCCACGGCGAGCGAGTCGATGTTGAAGCCGCGGCGGGAGAAGAGGGCGGTGATCCGGGCGAGGACGCCGGGGGTGTTCTCCACCAGGACGGAGAGCGTGTGCTTGGACATGATCTCTTCGGTCTCTCTCGCTCAGTCGTCTTCGTTGTCGCCGAAGTCGGGGCGGACGTCCCGGGCGGCCATGATCTCGTCGTTGGAGGTGCCGGCGGCGACCATCGGCCAGACCATCGCGTCCTCGTGGACGATGAAGTCGACGACGACCGGGCGGTCGTTGATCGAGTTCGCCTCCTCGATGACCTTGTCGAGGTCGGCGGGGTCCTCGCAGCGGATGGCGTAGCAGCCCATGGCCTCCGACAGCTTCACGAAGTCGGGGACGCGGGTGCCGCGGGCCTGGGGGTTGACGTCGTCGGGACCGGAGTGCAGCACGGTGTTGGAGTACCGCTGGTTGTAGAACAGGGTCTGCCACTGGCGGACCATCCCGAGGGCGCCGTTGTTGATGACGGCGACCTTGATCGGGATGTTGTTGAGCGCGCAGGTGGTCAGTTCCTGGTTGGTCATCTGGAAGCAGCCGTCGCCGTCGATGGCCCAGACGGCCCGGTCGGGCATGCCCGCCTTGGCACCCATGGCGGCCGGGACGGCGTAGCCCATGGTTCCGGCGCCGCCGGAGTTCAGCCAGGTGGCGGGCCGCTCGTACCGGACGAAGTGCGCGGCCCACATCTGGTGCTGGCCGACGCCGGCCGCGAAGATCGTGCCCTCGGGCGCGAGCTGTCCGATGCGCTCGATGACCTGCTGCGGGGAGAGCGAACCGTCCTCGGGCTGGTCGTAGCCGAGGGGGTAGGTGTCGCGCCAGCGGCTGAGGTCCTTCCACCAGGCGGTGTAGTCGCCCGTGTTGCCCTCGCTGTGCTCCTTCTGGACGGCCTGCACCAGGTCGGCGATGACCTCGCGGGCGTCACCGACGATCGGCACGTCGGCGGCGCGGTTCTTGCCGATCTCGGCCGGGTCGATGTCGGCGTGGACGATCTTGGCGTACGGGGCGAAGCTGTCCAGCTTGCCGGTGACGCGGTCGTCGAAGCGGGCTCCGAGGGCGACGATCAGGTCGGCCTTCTGCAGCGCGGTGACGGCGGTGACCGCACCGTGCATGCCCGGCATTCCCACGTGCAGCGGGTGGCTGTCGGGGAACGCGCCGAGCGCCATCAGGGTGGTGGTGACGGGCGCTCCGGTGAGTTCGGCGAGGACCTTCAGCTCGGCGGTGGCCCGCGCCTTGAGGACGCCGCCGCCGACGTAGAGCACCGGCCGCTTGGCGGCGGTGATGAGCTTGGCGGCCTCGCGGATCTGCTTGGCGTGCGGCTTGGTGACCGGGCGGTAGCCGGGCAGGTCCATGGCCGGCGGCCAGGAGAAGGTGGTCTTCTTCTGGAGGATGTCCTTGGGGATGTCGACCAGGACCGGACCGGGGCGGCCGGTGGAGGCGATGTGGAACGCCTGCGCGATCACCCGGGGGATGTCCTCGCCGTTGGTGACGAGGAAGCTGTGCTTGGTGACCGGCATGGTGATGCCGACGATGTCGGCCTCCTGGAAGGCGTCCGTACCGATCGCGGAGGACACCACCTGGCCGGTGATCGCGACCAGCGGCACGGAGTCCATGTGCGCGTCGGCGATCGGGGTGACCAGGTTGGTCGCGCCGGGCCCCGAGGTCGCCATGCAGACGCCCACCTTGCCGGTGGCCTGCGCGTAGCCGGTGGCCGCGTGGCCGGCACCCTGCTCGTGGCGGACCAGGACGTGACGCACCCGGGTGGAGTCCATCAGCGGGTCGTACGCCGGGAGGATCGTGCCGCCGGGAATGCCGAATACCGTGTCGGCGCCCACCTCCTCGAGAGAGCGGATGAGGGACTGCGCACCCGTGACGTGCTCGGGGGCGGGCTGTCCTCCGGATCGGGGCCGCGGCTGCGGGTGATGGGCCCCGGTGGCCTGCTCGGTCATCGGCATTCTCTTCTCGATGCTGAGGGTGGTGATGCTGAGGGTTCTGCGAGGTTTCGGGCGGTGTGTGGCTGTTGCTCAGTGGTGCTGGTGCAACAAAAAACCCCTCGTGCCGTAAGGCAAGCGAGGGGAGCGCGCCGGGTGTGGGTCGCTGGGAGTCCGGGTCGGTCCGGACGTCACCAGCTCAGCCGACGCGCTTTCCAAGTACGAGAATTCGGGTGCGCATGGCACTGACCCTCCCCCCGGCGCACACCCACTGTCAAGTGGGTGGGACGGGAGTCTCATTATGTGAACGCAGGGACGTGCCACCGCTCAGGACGGCGGGCAGGGCGGTGCCGACACCGCCCGCGAACGCGGGCTCGGCGGGCCCGTGCGGCACCGGGTAGTGGCCGGTCTTGAGCGCTCTGCGCAGCCGGTACTCGTCCAGCGGCCCGGAGAAAGCCATGCCCTGCCCGTGGGTGCAGCCCATCGCGCGCAGGGCGACGATCTGCTCGGGCAGGTCCACCCCGTCGGCCACGGACTTCAGCCCGAGGTCGGTGGCGATGCGCAGCAGCCCACTGGTGATCTTGTGCAGGCGCGCCGACTCGACCACTCCTTCGACCAGGCTCCGGTCGAGCTTGAGGACGTCCACGGGCAGGCGCCTGAGCGCGGTGATCGCCGCGTAGCCGCTGCCGAACCCGTCCAGGGCGATGCGTACGCCCACTCTGCGCAGGGCGTTGAGCCGGCGGTCCAGCTCGTCCAGGCCGACCCGTGGGTCGATGTCCGACAGCTCGATCACGAGAGAACCCGGCGGCAGCCCGTGCCGGGTCAGCAGGGCCTCCACGGAGCCCAGGGGCATGGAGCGGTCCAGCAGCCGGCGGGCGCCGACCCGTATGGCCACGGTCGCCGAGAGTCCGGCGGCCGCGCGGTCGGCGGCCTGCTCGACGGCCTCGCGCAGCACCCAGCGGTCCAGTTCGGCGGTCTTGTCGCCATCCTCGGTCACGCGCAGGAACTCGGCCGGCGTGAACAGCACCCCCTGCGAGGAGCGCCAGCGCGGCTGCGCGCAGACCGAGCTGATCCGCCCGTCCGTCAGCGACACCACCGGCTGGTGCAGCAGCGCGAACTCGCCGTCCTGGAGAGCGGCCCGCAGCCGCGTGGCCAGCTCCGCCTTGCGTACGACGTCCTGCTGCATCTGCGGCCGGTACAGCTCGACGCGGCCCTTGCCGCCCGCCTTGGCGCGGTACATGGCGAGGTCGGCGTTGCGCAGCAGCTCGCCCGCCCCGAGCCCCGGTTCGGCGAAGGCGACGCCGATGGAGGCGTTGACGCGGACATCGTTGCCGTCGATGAGGTAGGGCTGCGAGAGGGTGGTCCTGAGGCGGTCGGCGAGCTCCAGGATGTGCCCCTCGCGGGCGGTCCGGTCCCGGGCGCCGTCTCCGACGATCAGGGCCGCGAACTCGTCACCGCCGAGCCGGGACGCGGTGTCCCCCTTGCGGACGGCCTCGTGGAGTCTGCGGGCGGCCTGGACGAGCAGCTCGTCGCCGGCCTGGTGCCCGATGGTGTCGTTGACGCCCTTGAAGCCGTCGAGGTCGATGAAGAGCACCGCGGTACCGCGCAGGGCGGCGCCCCGGTCGGACGCGCGGCGGCCGGACAGGGCCTGCTGGACGCGCCGGGTGAACAGGGCGCGGTTGGGCAGGTCGGTGAGCGGGTCGTGTTCGGCGTTGTGCTGGAGCTGCGCCTGGAGGCGCACTCTCTCGGTGACGTCCCGGCTGTTGAAGATCAGGCCGCCGTGGTGGCGGTTGATGGTGGACTCGACGTTGAGCCAGCCGCCGTCCCCGGAGCGGAACCGGCACTCGATGCGCGTGGTCGGTTCCTCCACCGGGCTCGCGGCGAGGAACCGGCGTACCTCGTGGACCACGCAGCCGAGGTCCTCCGGGTGGATGAGCGCGGCCAGTTCGCTGCCGACCAGGTCCTCGGCCGGGCGTCCGTAGACCCCGGCGGCGGCCGGGGAGACGTAGCGGAGGATCCCGTTGGGCGCGGCGATCATGATGACGTCGCTTGAACCCTGCACCAGGGAGCGGAAGTGGTTCTCCTTCTGGGCCAGTTCCTGGGTGAGGGTGATGTTGTCGAGCAGCATGATGCCCTGGCGCACGACGAGGGCGAGCACCACGGTGCCGCCGGTCAGCAGCACCACGCGGTCGACGCTGCGGCCGTTGAGGACGTTGTAGAGGATGCCCAGGGTGCAGACGGCGGCGGCGAGGTAGGGCGTGAGCGCGGCCAGGGACCCGGCGATGGGGCGGGCGGTGGGATAGCGCCCGCGCTCGGCGGCCTGCCCGGGGACGGGCGCGGGAGGAGACTGGTGGCTGGTGTGGTGGGCGGTCCGGTGGGTGGTCTCGTGCGTGGAGTGGCGGGCGGGCGGGTGGCCGGAGCCTCGCTGGCCGGGCACGTGTTCGCGCACCACGCGCGTATGCCCGCCGGAGCCCTCCTCGTCCGTCGGCCGCCCGGGCCGGGTCGCGGCCCAGGGCGCGTACGCGAGCAGCAGGGAGCCGGCGAACCAGCCGGCGTCGAGCAGCTGGCCGGAACGGTAACTGCTCTGCAGCAGCGGCGAGGTGAACAGGGCGTCGCACAGCACCGTCAGCGCCAGGGCGCCGATGGCCGTGTTGACCGCGGAGCGGCCGACGGGCGACCGCCGGAAGTGCAGGGCCAGCACCATGCTGATGAGGGCGATGTCGAGCAGCGGGTACGCCACCGTGAGCGCGGCGTGGGCCACGCTGGAGCCGCCCTCGGCCTTCGCCGCCTGGGCCAGCGCCAGGCTCCACGCCAGCGTCACCAGCGATCCGCCGATCAGCCAGGCGTCCAGGCCCAGGCAGATCCAGCCGGCCTTCGTCACCGGCCGCTTGGCCAGCACCAGCAGGCCCACGATGGCGGGCGGCGCGAAGCACAGGAAGAACAGGTCCGCGTAGCTGGGGCTGGGCACGGGCCGGTCCAGGACGACCTCGTACCACCCCCAGATCAGATTGCCCAGGGCGGCCATCGCCGAGGAGAGGGCGAACAGCAGCCAGGCGGGCCGGAAGCGCACGCGGGGCCTGTGGGCGTAGACGAAGCAGGAGACGGCGGCGGCGGCCGCGGCGGCGCCCAGCCCGAAGTCGCCCATGATCTCGGCGAGCTGTTCCGAGCCCCAGCCGAGCGCGGAACCGACGGCGTACGCCGCGCAGACCAGGGCCAGCACGAGCTGGCGGGCGAGGGCCGGTCCGCCGGCGGTGGTCTGCGGCCGGGGCAGCAGCGGTCCGGGCGAGGGCTGGGTGCGCAGCGCTCCGTCCAGCGTGGACGCGGGGGACGGCGGGCTCACCGGGGCCTCCGCCGGCCGCGGTGACCGGGGCGGCAGGGGCCGCTCCGTCTGTGCGAGGTCGTGGTCGTGCGCCAGGGTCGCCGGCGGCGGCTCCGCCACGTCGGGTCGTTCGTCCATAGGCCGTGCATCGCCCGTCGCCCCCCTCACAGTCTGAGATGTCCATCCCCGGCGCCGAACGGTGCGCGGCGCATCCCCTGTCGGACGATACACCAGGATCGTCACTCAGGGACATAGGTTCTCTACGCTCCGTGACGACCAGCGGATATGCCCGTACCCACCGCATCCGGGGGGTCGCGGAGGGTGCCGGAAACGGATTACTCGCCCGTCGTCAGAATCACGTTGCGCAGCGGCTCCTGGTTCACGAACCGGCACAACTGGCCCACCAGCAGCCGCTTGGCGCGCGGCAGGAAGGCCGAGGTCGGTCCCCCGACGTGCGGACTGACGACCACGCCGGGAGCCTGCCACAGCGGGTGGCCCGGCGGCAGCGGTTCGGGGTCGGTCACGTCGAGGGCGGCGGTGAGGCGCCCGCTCTCCAGTTCGGCGAGCAACGCCTTCGTGTCGACGACGGGTCCGCGCGCGACGTTGACGAGCAGGGCTCCGTCCTTCATGCGGGCCAGGAACTCCGCGTCGGCCAGGCCCCGGGTGGCCTCGGTGAGCGGCGTGGACAGGACGACGACGTCCGCCTCGGGGAGGAGGGCGGGAAGGTCGGTGAGCGGATGCACCGGGCCGCGCGCCGTGGTGCGGGCGGAGCGCGCGACGCGCACCACCGGCGCGACCTCGAACGGCACGAGCCGGTCCTCGATCGCGGCGCCGATCGACCCGTAGCCGACGATGAGCACCTTCCGGTCGGCGAGCGCGGGCCGGAAGCCGCCGAGCCACTCCCCCCTGTCCTGGGCCCGTACGAAGTCGGGGATGCCGCGCAGCGACGCGAGGATCAGGGCGAGGGCGAGTTCCGCGGTGCTGGCCTCGTGCACGCCGCGGGCGTTGCACAGCCGTACGCCGGCGGGCAGGTCCTTGAGTCCGGGCTCCACGTGGTCGATGCCGGCGGAGAGGGTCTGGACGACCTGGACGGAGCGCATGCCCGGCAGCGGGCGTATGCCGATCCCGCTGGGCTTCATGTAGGGGACGACGTAGAACGCGCAGTCGGCGGGGTCGGCGGGGAAGGCCTCCTCGCCGTTCCAGTAGCGGTAGGCGGGGCCTTCGGGGAGGCCCTCGATCTCCTCCGGCGGGATGGGCAGCCACACGTCAGCAGTCATGGTCAGGAGGCTATGTCAGGGGCGTGCGGAGGCAGAGGTTAGGTTGGGTGGCCTGACGAGGGAGGATCACGACCGGTGGAGCGCAGGACGATCGGCGCGACGGCGCTCGCGGTGGGGGCCGTCGGACTGGGCTGCATGCCGATGAGCTGGGCCTACAGCGCGTCGCGGCAGCGGGGCGAGGAGTCGGTCAGGGCGGTGCACCGGGCTCTCGACCTGGGTGCCTGTCTGCTGGACACGGCGGACATGTACGGGCCGTTCACCAACGAGCTGCTGCTGGGACGGGTGTTGAAGGAGCGGCGGTCCGACGCCTTCGTGTCGACCAAGGTCGGTCTGCTGGTGGGCGATCAGCACATCGTGGCCAACGGCCGCCCCGGGTACGTGAAACGTGCCTGCGACGCCTCCCTGCGCCGGCTCCAGACGGACGTCATCGACCTCTACCAACTGCACCGCGCCGATCCCGAGGTGCCCGTCGAGGAGACGTGGGGCGCGATGGCGGAGCTGGTGCGGGCCGGGAAGGTGCGGGCGCTCGGGCTGTGCGCGGTCGGCGCGCGGTCGGCCCGGCGGCCGGGGGCGCGGCTGCACGACGCGACGGTCCGCCAGCTGGAGCGGGTGCAGCAGGTCTTCCCGGTGAGCGCGGTCGAGGCCGAGCTGTCGGTGTGGTCGCCGGAGGCGCTGCGCACGCTGCTGCCGTGGTGCGTGACGCGCGGCGTCGGTTTCCTCGCCGCGATGCCGCTCGGCAACGGCTTCCTGACCGGCACGCTGACGCCCGGCCAGGGCTTCGAACCGCAGGACCTGCGCGCCCGGCACCCCCGCTTCACCGCCGAGATGATGGCCGCCAACCAGCCGATCGTGGCCGGCCTGCGCCGGATCGCGGCCCGGCACGGCGACTCGGTCACACCGGCGCAGGTGGCGCTGGCCTGGGTGCTGGCGCAGGGGCGGCACGTGGTGCCGGTGCCGGGGACCAAGCAGGAGCGCTGGGTGAGCGAGAACGCGGGCGCGGCCGGGCTGCGGCTGACCGAGCGGGACCTGGCGGAGGTGCGGGCGCTGCCGGCGGCGCAGGGGTCCTGGGAGTGAGGCGCGCGGTGCTCCGGGGGCGGGCGCCGGGTTCGGGATCCGGCGATCGGGAACTTGGAGGGCGCGTGCGGTGTATGACAAGGAGAACCGCCGCGTCGAAGGGACCATGATCGTGCAACGTCGAGCCGTGTCGGCCGTGTTGACCGCCGCCGCCCTGCTGCTGACCGCGGGCTGCTCCTCCGGCGGCGGGGAACCGTCGGGCGCGGACGGGAGCACCTCCCCGGGCTCCCCGGGCCGTACGGCGGCCCCGTCCTCGCCCTCGGGCCCGGCCGCCGAGCGGACGCCGCCCGCGAAGGGGACCGTGAAGGTCGTCCGCACGGTCGCCACCGGGCTGGAGAGCCCCTGGGGTCTGGCCCCTGTGCCGGGCGGCGGCCTGCTGGTCTCCTCCCGCGACGAGGCCACCGTCACCCGGGTCGACGAGAAGACCGGGAAGAAGACGGAGCTGGGCGAGGTGCCCGGGGTGTCCGCGTCCGGCGAGGGCGGCCTCCTGGGCATCGCCCTCTCCCCCGGCTTCGCCTCGGACCGGATGATCTACGCGTACTTCACCTCCGCCTCGGACAACCGGATCGTACGCATGCGGTACGACGAGAAGAAGCCGTCCGGTGAGCAGCTCGGCGCTCCGGACACGGTCTTCCGGGGCATCCCCAAGGGGGTGATCCACAACGGCGGGCGGATCGCGTTCGGCCCGGACAGGATGCTCTACGCGGGCACGGGCGAGAGCGGCGACACGGGCCTGTCCCAGGACAAGGAGTCCCTCGGCGGCAAGATCCTGCGGATGACCCCGGACGGCGAACCGGCTCCGGGCAACCCCTTCCCCGACTCCGTCGTGTACTCGTACGGCCACCGGAACGTGCAGGGGCTGGCCTGGGACGACGAGCAGCGGCTGTTCGCCGCGGAGTTCGGGCAGGACACCTGGGACGAGCTGAACGCGATCGAGCCGGGCGACAACTACGGCTGGCCCGAGGCGGAGGGCGAGGGCGGCGGCTCCGGGTTCCACGACCCGCTCGCCCAGTGGAGCACCGACGAGGCCTCCCCCAGTGGCATCGCCCAGGCGGCGGGCTCCGTGTGGATGGCGGGCCTGCGCGGCGAGCGGCTGTGGCGCGTCCCGCTCGAGGGCACTCGGGCGGCGGCCGAACCGCAGGCGTTCCTGGAGGGTGAGTACGGCCGGCTGCGCACGGTGGTCGCGGCGGGCGGCGACCGGCTGTGGCTCGTCACCAGCAACACGGACGGGCGCGGCGACGCGAAGGGTGACGACGACCGGATCCTGGAGCTGCGGGTCACCTAGGCCCGCTCACTCGTCCGCCGACCCCGTGCCCTCCTCGGTCCCGGCCTCGTCGTCGTGGTCGGCGGGGCGGGGCCGTTGCACGACGACCTTGCCCGACGTGAGGTCTATCGGGCCGTGGCCCGGGTCGCCGTCGCCGACGTCCTCGCGGGTCAGCTCCAGCCGGTTCTGTTCGTCGCGGGTGTGCTTGCGGCCGGGGGAGAACAGTTCCTCGAAAGCGTTGAACACGGACCCTCCGTCCGTCGGCGTCCCTCACAGCGTAGGCCTCACCGGGCCGGGGAGGACGTGGGCGGTGCGGCCGGGAACAGGGCCAGCCGGTGGGCCACCGCCGCCGCCTCGCCGCGGCCCGAGACGCCGAGCTTGGCCAGGATGTTGGAGACGTGGACGCTGGCCGTCTTCGGGGAGATGAACAGCTCCTGGGCTATCTGGCGGTTGGTGCGGCCGTCGGAGACCAGGCGCAGGACGTCGCGTTCCCTGCTGGTGAGGCCCAGTGCCTCGGCCGGGTCGGCGGGGGCGGGCGCGGGCCCGGCGGCGTGGCCGAGGGGGAGGCGGGCGCGCTGGGCGAGCAGGGCGACCGCGTCGGCCAGGGGGCGGGCGCCGAGGTGGTCGGCGACGCTGCGGGACAGCCGGAGCAGTTCCCTGGCGCGGGCGCGCTCGTCCTCGCCGCCGTCGGCCAGCAGGGCGGCGGCCAGCCGGTGGCGGACGCGGGCCAGGTCGTAGGGGCGCTCCAGGCGTTCGAAGGCGGTGACCGCCTCGGACCAGGCCGCCGGGGTGTCCCGGCCCCCGGCGCGGCGCAGTTCGGCGCGGACCCACCGCTCGTGGGCGAGCCAGACGGGGGCGCCCGTGGCGAGGGACCTGGCGGCCTCGGCGAGGCGTGCGAGGACCTCGGCGCGGCCCTCCTCGGCGGCCGGCAGGCCACGGGCGTCGGCCTCGGCCGCGGCGGCGGACAGCAGCAGAGGCCAGCCGTAGCGCTGGGTGCCGGGCGGGAAGCCCGCGTCCAGGGCCCGGAACAGTTCGGCGCGGGCGTCGGCCAGGCGGCCCTCGGCGGCGGCGATGCCCAGGGAGAGCGCCGTCACGGGCAGGCGGTGCTGCGGCATGGGGTCGTGCGAGCCGTAGGCGGCGCGGGCCTCGGCGAGCAGCCCGGCTGCCTCGGCCGTCTCACCGCGGGCGAGGGCGACCATGGCGCACTTGAGCGCGGCGCCGCCGCGGGGTGCGGGACTCCGGCCCGGGGCGGCGGCCAGCGCGGCGGCTTCCAGGGCCTCGTCCCAGCGGCCGAGGGAGACCAGCGACTCGGCGAGGTTGCCCCACACCCATGCCTCGGACTCCAGCAGGCCCATCCGCCGGGTGATCTCGACGCCCTCGCGCAGAATGCCGAGCGCCTCCTCGGAGCGGCCGACGCTCTCCAGGGCGGAGGGCAGGTTGACGTGGCTGCGGGACACCACCGTGGACTGTCCGTGCGCCACGACCAGATCTCTGACCTGGTACATCTCCGCCAGTCCGGCGTCGATGTGCCCCGCGTCGACCATCAGGCCGCCGAGGGTGAGCCGGGCGTTCAGCTCGATGTCGTCGGCGCCCACCATGCGCGCGTACTGAACGGCGCGCTCCGCGGCGGTCACGGCGTCCGGGCCGGGGCAGTGGAGCATCGACCAGTTGGCGGACATGGCCAGCACCTCGGCGTGCACCTCGGAGGGCGGCAGGCCGCGGACCAGTTCCTGGGCGATGCCGAGTTCCCGCCAGCCGTCACCGCGGCCCTGGGCCTGGACCAGCAGCGAGCGCTGCGTCCAGAACCAGGCGGCGCGCTGCGGGTCCCGGACGCTCGCGCTCGCCCCGGCCCCCGTCTCCCGCTCCTCGTCCAGCAGGCGCAGCGCCCGCTTGGTGATCTTCAGGGCGCGTTCGCGCTCCCCGCACAGCCGCCCGGCGACGGCCGCCTCCGCCATCAGGTCCAGGTAGCGCAGGGGCTTGGTGGCGGGGTCGCAGCCGCAGGGCGGGTAGACCTCGGTGTAGTCGACGGGGCGCAGGGTGGCGCGTACGTCGTCGGGGGCGGCGTCCCACAGCTCCATCGCGCGTTCCAGCAGCCGCAGTTGCTCGGAGTAGGCGTGGCGGCGGCGGGCCTCGACGGAGGCGTCCAGGACTGCGGGCAGGGCCTTGGCGGGGTCGTGGGCGTGGTACCAGTAGCTGGCCAGGCGCATCACCCGCTCGGCGGCGGGGACCAGCGTGGGATCGGCGTCGAGGGCCTCGGCGTAGTGGCGGTTGAGGCGGGAGCGCTCGCCGGGGAGCAGGTCGTCGCCGACGGCCTCGCGGACCAGGGAGTGGCGGAAGCGGTAGCCGTCGCCGTCGGGGGCGGGGAGCAGGATGTTGGCGTTCACGGCGGCGCGCAGTGCCTCGATGAGGTCGTCCTCGGGCAGCCGGGCGACGGCGGCGATCAGCCGGTACTCCACGGTGGAGCCGCCCTCGGCGACGATCCGGGCGACCCGCTGGGCGCTCTCGGACAGGGCCTCGACCCTGACCAGGAGCAGGTCGCGCAGGGAGTCGGTGAGGCCGGTGCAGCAGCCCTCGTGGGCGGTGACGGCGAGTTCCTCGACGAAGAAGGCGTTGCCGTCGGAGCGTTCGAAGATCTCGTCGACCTGGAGCGGGTCGGGTTCGTGGGCGAGAATGCCGGCGATCTGGCGGCCCACCTCGTCGCGGGTGAAGCGGCCGAGCTCGATGCGGCGGACGGTGCGCAGCCGGTCCAGTTCGGCGAGCAGGGGGCGCAGCGGGTGGCGGCGGTGGATGTCGTCGGAGCGGTAGGTGGCGAGGACGACGAGGCGGCCGGTGCGCAGGGTGCGGACGAGGTAGGCGATCAGGTGGCGGGTGGAGGCGTCGGCCCAGTGCAGGTCCTCCAGGACGAGGACGACGGTGTGCCGGGACGCGACGCGCTCCAGCAGGCGGGCGGTGAGTTCGAAGAGGCGGGCCATGCTCTCCTCGTCGTGCCGGCCGCTCCCGGCGGCCGGGACGGCTTCGCCCAGCTCGGGCAGCAGCCGGGCCAGCTCCTCCTCCTGCCCGGCGGCGGCGTCGGCCAGTTCCGCGGGCAGTTCGCGGCGCAGGGAGCGCAGGGCGGTGGAGAAGGGCGCGAAGGGCAGGCCGTCGGCGCCGATCTCGACACAGCCGCCCAGGGCGACGACGGCACCCTGCCGCCGGGCGGCGGCGGCGAACTCCTCGACGAGGCGGGTCTTGCCGACCCCGGCCTCACCGCCGAGCAGCAGGGCCTGCGGTTCGGCGGCGCCGGCGCGCGCGAGCGCGTCGTTCAACGTGTCCAGTTCGCCGGTGCGGCCGACGAACACGGGACTGACGGACCTGGTCTCCACGGACCCGAGCATCGCACGCGGGTACGACAGCGGGGCAGCGGTTTTCGCCGTGCGGGCGGCGGACGCGGGAGGCGGGGACGCGGACGGAAGAGGGAGGACGGCGGGCGCGACGGCGGCGGGGAGGGCGGCCGTGCGGCCACCCTCCCCGGCTCCCCCGCTCACGCGGCCCGGGCGAACCGGTGCCGGCGGAACCGGAACGTATGGCTCTCCGCCCCGGCGGCGCCGTGGCGGGCTTCCCGGCGGGCGGCGCGACGGGCCCGGACGGCCTCGCGGACCAGGCGGGCCTGGTCGGCGCGGCGGATCAGTTCGGCGGAACGGGTCTGCTGGATCTCGTACTCGAACATGGTGTGTTTCCCCTGGGTTCGTCGGTGAGAGCCGGTTTCGGCTGCGGTCTCGCTCGTTCGCGATGCCTCAACCTTCGTCTCCCAGGGGGGTGCGCCACATCGGGTAACTTCCGCATCTTCGCGGCGGCCCGGGGCCTTAGACACGCGTGAGGGGTCTTAGGGCGGGCGCGTGGAGCGCGCCGGTGCCCTAAGACCCCTCAGAGGGCCTGGTCAGCCGGTCGACGGCAGTCCCATCAGGATGTCCGTGTACTTCAGGACGGCGAGGAGCAGACCGATCACGCCGAGGGCGACGCCCGCCCAGGCGACCGACTTGATCCACGGGGCCTGCGGGCGTCCGGGCGCGCCGAACGCCGGGCGGGCCAGCACCACGACGCCTACGATCATCGCGACCAGGGCGAACAGCCCGCCCCACAGCGCGGTGGCGTGCCAGGCGTCGCCGTAGCCCTTCTCGATCAGGGCGCCGACGTCGGACGTCGAGGACGTCTCCAGCTGGCCGATCAGCGACTCGCGCGCGGAGGCCACGGTGCCGACCCAGCTGCCCGTCAGCGAGACGATGCCGAGCCCGGCCGAGACGACGGCGCCCGCGCCCTGGCCGACACCGGTGGGGCCCTCCTTCTCGGCGACGGCGCCGTCGGTGTCCTCCGGGGCGTCCCCGTCGGTGTCCTTGTCCACGTCCGCGTCGCCAGCGGGCTCGGTCTCGGCCGTTTCGACCGCCTCGTCCGTCCGGGCCTGATCGGCCGCCTCGACGGTCTTGTCCTCGTCGGTCTTCACGCCGGTCTCGTCCACTGTCTTCGTTCCCATGCCTCGCACCGTACGGACGCTGTCTGAGAGGTCCCTTAATGATCCCTGTGAGCGGCACCCGCGCGTGCCCCGCGGGCCGCGCGCCACTCGGGCGCGAGCACCGCCCACACCTCGATGTCCTGGCGGACACCCCGGTAGAGGCCGCTTTCGCGCAGCACGCCCTCACGCATCATGCCGAGTCGCCGGGCGGCGGCGACACTCGGGGTGTTGGCGGACGACGCGTGCCACTCCACGCGGTGCATGCCGCGCTCGTCGAACGCCCAGTCGATCAGGACGCGGGCGCCGCGCGTGACCAGGCCGCGGCCCGTTCCCGCGGGCTCCAGCCAGCAGCCGATCTCGCAGACGCCGGTGGCGGCGTCGAAGACGCGGAAGAGCAGACCGCCGACGAGCTTGCCGTCCAGCCACAGCCCGTGCAGGAAGCCGCTGTCGGCGGCGTGCCGGTCGGCGTAGGACTGGAGCAGCGCGCGGGCGGCGTCGACGTCGGTGGCCTTCGCCCCGAAAGGGATGTGCTGGGTGATGAACTCCCGGCCCCGGTCCAGGTGGGCCAGGAACTCCTCGGCGTGCCAGGTCTCCAGGGGACGCAGTTCGGCTCCGTCGTCACCCAGTGGTATCGCGTACATCCCGCTCCCGTTCCTCCTCGGCCAGGACGTCCGCCACTTCGGCGTCCGTCGCCGCGGCCAGCCTCTCATGGGCGGCGCGGGACTCGGGCGGCTCGATGCTGATGCGGGGCAGGAGCTTGTCGAGGCGGCGCGGGAGCCACCAGTTGGCGCTGCCGAGCAGGTGCATCAGGGCGGGCACCAGGAGGGTGCGCAGGACGAACGCGTCCAGGGCGACGGCGGCGGCCAGGGCGATGCCGAACATGGCGATCACGCGGTCGCCGGTGAGGACGAAGGCGAGGAAGACCGAGATCATGATGACCGCGGCGGAGTTGATCACCCGGCTGGTCTCGGCGAGGCCGACCCGGACGGCACGGCGGTTGTCGCCGGTCTCCAGCCACTCCTCGTACATCCGGCTGACCAGGAAGACCTGGTAGTCCATGGAGAGCCCGAAGAGCACCGAGACCATGATCACGGGGAGGAACGGCTCGATCGGGCCCGCGCTGCCGAGGCCCAGCGGTTCGCTCCCCCAGCCCCACTGGAAGATCGCCACGACGACGCCGAAGGACGCGGCGACGGCGGCGACGTTCATCGCGGCGGCCTTGAGGGGGATGGCGAGGGAGCGGAAGGCCAGGAGAAGGAGCAGGCAGCCCAGGCCGACGACGACGCCGACGAAGAGGGGCAGCTTGCCGACGATGACGTCGGCGAAGTCGTCGTAGCCCGCCGTCACCCCGCCGACGTGCACGTCGAGGGCGGTGCCGGCCTCCGCGCGCGGCAGCACCTCGGCCCGCAGCCGCTCCACGAGGTCACTGGTGTCCGGCGACTGCGGGGACGACTCGGGTACGAGGGTGAGGTACGCGGTGTCACCGGCCGAGTCGTACGCCACCGGGGTCACCGAGGAGACGCCCTCGGTGGTGCGCAGGGCGGCGTCGAGGTTGTCCAGGGCGAGCCGGTCCTCGGCGCCGCCGACCTCGGTGACCAGGGTGAGGGGGCCGTTCACGCCGGGGCCGAAGCCCTCGGCGAGGAGGTCGTAGGCCTCGCGGGTGGTGGTGCCCTTGGGGTCGTTGCCCTGGTCGGCGGTGCCCAGGCGCAGGCCCAGGGTGGGCAGCGCGAGGACCGTGACGACGACGAGGGCGAGGGCGCCGAGCAGTTTGGGGTGGCGCTCCACGAACGCCGACCAGCGGGCAGCGAACCCGGTGGGCAGCTCGGGCCGGGGTCCGTGCTCCGCGAGCCTGCGCCGCTCGCGCCGGCTCAGGGCGCGCGGGCCGGCGTACGACAGCAGTGCCGGCAGCAGGGTCACGGAGGCCGCGACGGTGAGGACGACGGTCAGGGAGGCGGCGATCGCGACACCGTTGAGGAAGCTCAGCCGGAGGATCAGCATGCCCAGCAGGGCGATGCACACGGTGGCACCCGCGAAGACGACCGCGCGTCCCGTGGTCGCCACGGCGTTCTCGGCGGCCTCGGCGACGGTCAGCCCCCGCTTCAATCCGCGTCGGTGCCGGGTGACGATGAACAGCGCGTAGTCGATGCCGACGCCGAGCCCGATGAGGGTGCCCAGCATGGGCGCGAAGTCGGCGACGGTCATGGCGTGGCCGAGTAGGGAGATGCCGGCGTAGGCGGTGCCGACGGAGACCAGCGCGGTGGCGATGGGCAGCAGGGCGGCGGCGAGGGAGCCGAAGGCGAGGAAGAGCACCACCGCGGCCACCGCCACGCCGAGGGCCTCGGCCAGGTGCCCGCCCGGTGCCTCGGTGAGGGCGACGGCGCCGCCGCCCATCTCCACCCGGAGCCCGTCGGTCTCGGCCGCCTCGGCGGTGTCGACGACCGCCCGCGCCTCGGCCGCGTCGATGTCCTGGGAGGCGTCCTCGAAGGTGACCGAGGCGTACGCGGTACGGGCGTCCTCACTGATCCGAGGCGAGTCGGCCTCGGCGTACGGATCGGTCACGGAGGCCACCCCGGGCAGGTCCGCGACGCGGTCCAGGGTGCGGGTCATGGTCTGTTCGACGTCGGCGGCGCGCACGGTGCCCGTCGTGGTGTGCCAGACGATCGTGTCGCTGTCGCCGCCGAGGCCGGGGAAGCCTTGCTCGAGCAACCGGAAGGCACGGTCGGAGTCCGTGCCGGGGACGCCGTAGTCGTTGGAGTACGCGGAGCCCGCGGCGGTGGCCGCCGCGGCGACCCCGCCGAAGGCGAGGAGCCAGAGCAGGACGGTGACGAGACGACGTCGAACACACCAGCGTGCGAGGGCTGCCACGAACGTGCTCCCAGGTGTCTGATTGTGGATCTTTGACCGGGAACAGTCGTCCTTGGTGTGGAACGGCCCGCAAAGAACGCATGAGCAATGCGAATGTCACTCTTGCAGGCGGAAATGATCGTTTGCGGACTTCGTGGGCTTATTCACAACAACGGCCCCGGGGAACCCGTCGTGATGACGCGTTCCCCGGGGCCGTCGGTACGGCGAAGCGGCGGTGGTCAGCCTTCGGTCACGCCCAGCCTCTGAAGGATCAGCTCCTTGACGCGGGCCGCGTCCGCCTGGCCCCGGGTCGCCTTCATGACGGCGCCGACCAGGGCACCGGCCGCGGCCACCTTGCCGCCGCGGATCTTGTCGGCGACGCCCGGGTTGCCGGCGATGGCCTCGTCGACGGCGGTGGTGAGCGCGCCCTCGTCGGAGACGACCTTCAGGCCGCGCTTGTCGACGACCTCGTCCGGCGTGCCCTCACCGGCGAGGACGCCCAGGATGACCTGGCGGGCCAGCTTGTCGTTCAGGTCGCCCTTGGTGACCAGCTCGGCGACCCGGGCGACCTGCGCCGGCGTGATCGCCAGCTCGTCCAGCGCCTTGCCGGACTCGTTGGCGCTGCGGGCCAGCTCGCCCATCCACCACTTGCGGGCGGAGGCGGCGTCGGCCCCGGCGTCGATGGTGGCGACGATCGGGTCCAGCGCGCCGGCGTTGAGGATCGACTGCATGTCGGTGCCGGAGACGCCCCACTCCTCGCGGAGTCGGTTGCGGCGCGCCAGCGGCAGCTCGGGCAGGGTGGCACGGATCTCCTCGACCCACTCGCGGGACGGGGCGACCGGCACCAGGTCGGGCTCCGGGAAGTACCGGTAGTCCTCCGCCTCCTCCTTCACGCGGCCCGAGGTCGTGGACCCCGTGTCCTCGTGGAAGTGGCGGGTCTCCTGGACGATCGTGCCGCCGCCGCTCAGCACCGCCGCGTGGCGCTGGATCTCGAAACGGGCCGCGCGCTCCACGGACCGCAGCGAGTTGACGTTCTTCGTCTCCGAGCGGGTGCCGAACTTCTCCTGGCCGTGCGGGCGCAGCGACAGGTTCACGTCGCAGCGCATCTGGCCCATCTCCATGCGGGCCTCGGAGACACCGAGGGCACGGATGAGTTCGCGCAGCTCACGGACGTAGGCGCGGGCTACCTCGGGGGCGCGCTCGCCCGCTCCCTCGATCGGCTTGGTGACGATCTCGATGAGCGGGATGCCGGCGCGGTTGTAGTCGAGGAGGGAGTGCGAGGCGCCGTGGATGCGGCCCGTCGCGCCGCCGACGTGGGTCGACTTGCCGGTGTCCTCCTCCATGTGGGCGCGCTCGATCTGGACGCGGAAGGTCTCGCCGTCCTCCAGCTGCACGTCGAGGTAGCCGTCGAAGGCGATGGGCTCGTCGTACTGGGAGGTCTGGAAGTTCTTCGGCATGTCCGGATAGAAGTAGTTCTTCCGGGCGAAGCGGCACCATTCGGCGATCTCGCAGTTCAGCGCGAGGCCGATCCGGATCGCCGACTCGACCCCGGTCGCGTTGACGACCGGGAGCGCGCCGGGCATGCCGAGGCAGACGGGGCAGGTCTGGGTGTTCGGGTCGGCGCCGAGCGCGGTCGAGCAGCCGCAGAACATCTTGGTCCTGGTGCCGAGTTCGACATGGACCTCGAGGCCCATGACGGGGTCGTACGACGCGAGTGCGTCCTCGTACGACACCAGGTCGGTCGTGGTGGTCACGGTGAAACTTCCCTCTCAGCCCAGCAGGACGTCGTCGTCGCCGAGACGCTTCAGCTCGCGGTACAGGATGGCGAGGTTGGTGACGACCGCGGCGCCCGTCACGACGGCGTCGAGCAGCCGCAGGGTGTCGCTGTCGCTCCGGGCCTTCTTGATCTGCTTGTAGACCCCGACGGCGCCGAACGCCGACGTGGCCATCGAGACGTACAGGCCGGACCGGGACTTCTTGAAGCCCTTGGCCTTGGTCAGTGCACTCACAGCGACGGAGCCTCCTCGATCAGCGGGTGGCCCCACTTTTCCACGAAGGCGGCCTCGACGGCGGCGCCGACCTTGTACAGCCGGTCGTCCTTCATGGCGGGGGCGATGATCTGCAGACCCACCGGCAGGCCGTCCTCGGGGGCGAGGCCGCAGGGCAGCGACATGGCCGCGTTGCCCGCCAGGTTGGTGGGGATGGTGCACAGGTCGGCCAGGTACATCGCCATCGGGTCGTCGGCGCGCTCGCCGATCGGGAAGGCGGTGGTCGGGGTCGTCGGGGAGACGATCACGTCGACCTGCTCGAAGGCCCGCTCGAACTCCTGCTTGATGAGGGTGCGGACCTTCTGGGCGCTGCCGTAGTACGCGTCGTAGTAGCCCGAGCTGAGGGCGTACGTGCCGAGCATGATGCGGCGCTTGACCTCGGGGCCGAAGCCGGCCTCGCGGGTCAGGGAGGTGACCTCCTCGGCGGAGTGCGTGCCGTCGTCGCCGACGCGCGCGCCGTAGCGCAGGCCGTCGAAGCGGGCGAGGTTGGAGGAGCACTCCGAGGGGGCGATCAGGTAGTACGCGGAGAGCGCGAGGTCGAAGGACGGGCAGTCCAGCTCGACGATCTCGGCGCCCAGCTCCCTCAGCAGCTCGACGGACTCGTCGAAGCGCTGGATGACGCCGGCCTGGTAGCCCTCGCCGCGGAACTGCTTGACGACGCCGACGCGCATGCCCGCGACGCTGCCGTTGCGGGCGGCCTCGACGACGGCGGGGACCGGGGCGTCGACGGAGGTGGAGTCCATCGGGTCGTGCCCGGCGATCACCTCGTGCAGCAGGGCCGCGTCCAGGACCGTGCGGGCGCAGGGGCCGCCCTGGTCGAGGGAGGAGGAGAACGCCACCATGCCGTAGCGGGAGACGCCGCCGTACGTCGGCTTGACGCCGACCGTGCCGGTGACGGCCGCGGGCTGGCGGATGGAGCCGCCGGTGTCGGTGCCGATGGCGAGCGGGGCCTCGAAGGAGGCGAGGGCCGCGGAGGAACCGCCGCCGGAGCCGCCGGGGATCCTGGTGAGGTCCCAGGGGTTGCCGGTCGGGCCGTAGGCGCTGTTCTCCGTCGAGGACCCCATGGCGAACTCGTCCATGTTGGTCTTGCCGAGGATGACCACGTCGGCGGCCTTGAGCCGCTTGGTGACCGTCGCGTCGTACGGCGGGATCCAGCCCTCGAGGATCTTGGAGCCGACGGTGGTCGGCACACCCTCGGTGGTGAAGATGTCCTTGAGCGCGAGCGGGACGCCGGCCAGCGGGCCGAGCTCCTCGCCGCGCTCGCGCTTCTCGTCGACGGCGCGGGCCTGCGCGAGGGCGCCCTCGCGGTCGACGTGCAGGAAGGCGTGGACCTTCTCGTCGACGGCCTCGATGCGGGCCAGGTGCGCCTCGGTGACCTCGACCGCGGTCAGCTCGCCGGAGGCGATCTTCGCGGCGATCTCGGCCGCGGTGAGCTTGATGATGGGATCGCTCATGGCGGGTTACTCCTCCCCCAGGATCTGCGGCACCTTGAAACGCTGCTGCTCCTGGGCCGGGGCGCCGGAGAGCGCCTGCTCGGGCGTGAGCGACGGACGGACCTCGTCCGGCCGCATGACGTTCGTCAGCGGGAGCGGGTGCGAGGTCGGCGGTACGTCTTGGTCGGCGACCTCGCTGACGCGGGCGACCGCGCCGATGATGTCGTCCAGCTGTCCCGCGAAGTGCTCGAGCTCTTCGGGCTTCAGCTCCAGACGCGCCAGCCGGGCGAGGTGGGCGACCTCCTCGCGCGTGATGCCAGGCATGCAGCGTTCCTCTGGGGTGAGTGTGTGCGGTATGGGCCAATCGGTTTGGGGCCAATCCTATGGGGCGGCGCCCCGTGCCCGTGAAACGGTTTCCCCCGGGCCACCCGGTGAGACCGGTCGGCGCCCCGCGGAGGGGCACGGGCGGCCCGGCCCGGACAGGAGCCCGACGGGGCCCCCGGCCCACCCGGCTCGGCCCTCCGGCCCACCCGGCTCGGCCCTCTAGCCCACCCGGCCCGGGTCGTCCGCGGCGGCCGCCGGGAGCGCGGCGGCCGGACGCTGCCAGCCCCGGGCGCCGCGGGCCAGCAGCCACGCGGTGGTCTCCTCCGGCGGCATCGCGGCCGCGACCAGCCAGCCCTGTACGGCGTCGCAGCCCAGGTCCCGCAGGCGTTCCCAGGTCTCGTCGTCCTCGACGCCCTCGGCGACGACCAGGAGACCGAGCGAGTGCGCGAGGTCGACGGTGCAGCGCACGATCTCGGCGTCCTCGGTGTCGACGGCCAGCCGGGCCACGAACGAGCGGTCGATCTTGAGTTCGCTGACCGGGAGCCGGCGCAGGTGGACGAGGGAGGAGTAGCCGGTCCCGAAGTCGTCCAGGGACATCTTGACGCCGTGTCCGGTCAGGGCGTTGAGCGTGTCGGCGGCGCGCTGCGGGTCCTCCAGCAGGACGTGCTCGGTGATCTCCAGCTGGAGCGCTCCCGCGGGGACACCGTGCCGGGCCAGCCGGGCGGCGACGGCGCCCGCGAAGCCGGGGGTGTGCACGTCGCGCGGGGAGACGTTGACCGCGACCGGCACGAACAGCCCCTGGGAACGCCAGTGGGCGACCTGTTCGAGCGCCGTCTCCAGCACGTACTCGGTGAGGTGGGGCATCAGCCCCGACGACTCGGCGATCGCTATGAACTCGTCCGGCGGCACCTTGCCGCGCTCCGGGTGCACCCAGCGGACCAGGGCCTCCAGGCCCGCGACGTGGCCGTCGAAGCGGACCTTGGGCTGGTAGTGGAGCTGGACCTCGTGGGCGTCCAGGGCGCGGCGCAGGTCGCCCAGCAGACCCAGCCGGTCGGGGGTGTTGGAGTCCCGCTTGGACTCGTAGACCTCCACGCCGGTGCGGTCCCGCTTCGCCTGGTACATCGCCACGTCGGCGCGGCGCAGCAGCCCTTCGGCGTCCAGCGCGTGGTCCGGGAAGACGGCGACCCCGGCGCTGGCCTCCAGGACGAGGGTGAGCCCGTCGAGGTCCATCGGGGAACCGAGCGCGCCGACGAGCCCCCGGGCGATGCGGGTCGCCGACGTCGTGGAGTCGGCGACGGGCAGTAAGACGGCGAACTCGTCGCCGCCGAGCCGCGCGGCCTCCGCACCGCGCGGCAGGGCCTGCCGCAGCCGGTCGGCGGTCTGGAGCAGCAGCCGGTCGCCGGCCAGGTGCCCGAGCGTGTCGTTGACCGACCGGAAGCGGTCGAGGTCGATCAGCATCAGGGCGGCGCGGGCGCCGATGCGTTCGGCGTCGTCCAGCGCGGTCCAGGTCCGCTCGAGCAGCCACTGCCGGTTGGGCAGCCCGGTGAGCGGGTCGCGCAGCTGCTCCTCGGCGCGGGCGCGGGCGATCCACAGGGTGGAGTCGAGGGCGATCAGCGGGATGGAGAACAGCGGCAGCAGCAGCGGCTTGGCGACGGCGACCACGCAGACCAGCGGGGCGATGCCGAGCAGCGCGACGGCGAGCAGGCCGTGTCTGACCAGGGCGGTGCGGGCGACCGTGGGCAGGCCGGGGCGCGGTGTCTGGAGGTACCACAGCAGGGCGCGGGTGACGGCGAGGTAGGCGACGGCGACGAGCGCCACCTTGGGCGCCGCGGACAGGTCCCAGGTGTGGGGGTCCCACGGGGCCTCCACGGACGGCCGGGAGCCGCAGACGCTCAGCAGCAGGGCGCCCGCGGCGATGCCGAGGATGTCCACCGCGCCGTGCAGCACGCCCTGCCGCCAGCGGCCCCGCCGGGCTATGCCGACCAGGACGACGACGGTGAGGCTGACCATGCCGGCCGGAACCCAGCCGTAGAGCAGCAGGACGGCGAGGGTGAGGGCGGCGCCGGAGCCGGTGCCGCCCCACCAGCGGGAGCGGCCGAGCATCACCAGGTGCCCGACGACGATGCCGGTCAGCACGGCCAGGGACCAGCCGGCGGTGCCGGCCGGGAAGAGGGCGTGGCCGTGGGTGAACGCCCGGTAGAAGCCGGCGCCCAGGACGAAGGCGGCGCCGGCGATGATCGCCGAGGGCAACGCGGGCCAGGCCAGGTGCCGTTCGCCGTCGGCGTCCGTACCGGTGGCATTGCCGGTGCCGGTGCCGGCGCCATTGCCGGTGCCGGACAGCGAGGAGGCGTGGCCGGCGCCGGGCGGCGCGGAATCGCGGGCGCCCGCCGCGGGGTGCGGTGCGCCACCACCGCGCTGGCCGAGCCACCGGTTCACGTGTCCCGCGCCCGCCATGCGACGCAGGCGCAGCCGTGAGCCCGCGGCGGCGCTCTCGGTCGGTTCCATTCCCGTCCCTCTCACAGCCGGCGGTGCCCACGCCACGCGGCCCCCGCCTCGACCACCCTCAACGGCTCCGCGTCAAAGACCCCTTCCCCCTGACCCTCGGGAGCAGGAGGATGCCCCGACCGCAGCTGGGCACGGCAGGCGCACCTCTCAACAGTAGGCCGCGGAGGGCTTCCAGGGGCACCGGTCGTCGACGGTTGCCCGAATGCGACCCGGCCACCCGTATGCATCTGGTATGCGCCGATCGGGTGGCCTTCAACCGCTATTCCTCGGCCGAAAGCGCGACGTCGGCCGCCGCCTCGGGTCCCTGTTCGAGCAGGACGGTGAAACCGTCCTCGTTCAGAACCGGCACCTTCAGCTGCATCGCCTTGTCGTACTTGGACCCCGGATTGTCACCGACCACGACGAACGACGTCTTCTTGGAGACCGATCCGGTCACCTTCGCGCCCCGGGTCTGGAGGGACTCCTTGGCCCCGTCGCGGGTGAAGTTCTCCAGGGTGCCGGTGACGACGACGGTGAGCCCTTCGAGCGGGCGCGGGCCCTCGTCCTCGCCCGTCGAGCTGTCCTCCAGCGGAACTCCGGCCGCCTTCCACTTCCGGACGATCTCGCGGTGCCACTCCTCGGCGAACCACTCCTTGACGGCGGCGGCGATGGTGTCGCCCACGCCGTCCGCGAGCGCCAACTCCTCCTGGGTGGCCTGTTCGATCCGGTCGAGGGAGCGGAACTCCCGGGCGAGTGCCTGGGCGGCGACGGGTCCCACATACCGGATGGACAGGCCGTTGATGAAGCGGGCCAGCGGGCGGGTCTTGGCCTCCTCGATGTGCTTGAGCAGCGCCAGGGTGTTCTTCTTCGGCTCGCCCTCCTTGTTGGCGAAGACCGTGACGATCTTCTCCTCGCCCGTCTTGGGGTCGCGCTTGGGCAGCCCGCTGTCCGGGTCCAGGACGTACGCCTTGATGGGCAGCAGCTTCTCGACGGTGAGGTCGAAGAGGTCGCCCTCGTCGACCAGCGGCGGGTCGGACGGCTCCAGCGGGCCGGTCAGCGCGGCCGCCACGACACCGCCGAAGTGCTCGATGTCCAGGCATTCCCGGCCGGCCAGGTAGGAGACGCGCTCGCGCAACTGGGCCGGGCACGTACGGGCGTTGGGGCAGCGGAGGTCGATGTCGCCCTCCTTCATGGCCTTCAGCGGCGTCTCGCACTCGGGGCACTCGGCGGGCATCACGAACTCCCGCTCGCTGCCGTCGCGCAGGTCGGCGACGGGCCCGAGGATCTCCGGGATGACGTCACCGGCCTTGCGCAGCACCACGGTGTCGCCGATGAGCACGCCCTTGGCCTTGACGACCGCCTGGTTGTGCAGGGTGGCGAACTCCACCTCGCTGCCGGCCACCGTGACCGGCTCGACCTGCGCGTACGGCGTGACGCGGCCGGTGCGGCCGACGCCCACCTTGATGTCGACGAGCTTGGTGTTGACCTCCTCCGGCGCGTACTTGTAGGCGATGGCCCAGCGCGGCGCGCGGGCCGTGGAGCCGAGCCGGCCCTGGAGGCGGATCTCGTCAAGCTTGACGACGACGCCGTCGATCTCGTGGGCCACGGAGTGGCGGTTCTCGCCGTAGTACGCGATGAACTCGCGTACGCCGTCGAGGCCGTCGACGACCCTGTTGTGCGGGGAGGTGGGCAGGCCCCAGGTCTTCAGCAGGTCGTAGGCCTGGGAGAGGCGGGTCATGCCCTTGAAGCCCTCCAGGACGCCGATGCCGTGGACCACCATGTGCAGCGGGCGGGTGGCGGTGACGCGCGGGTCCTTCTGGCGCAGCGAACCGGCCGCCGCGTTGCGCGGGTTGGCGAAGGGCTTGTCCCCCGCCTCGTTCAACCGGGTGTTGAGCTCCTGGAACTTCTCCATCGGGAAGTAGACCTCGCCGCGGATCTCCACGAGGTCGGGCACCTCGTCGCCCTTGAGGCGCTCGGGGATCTCGGCGATGGTGCGGACGTTGGGGGTGATGTCCTCGCCGGTGCGGCCGTCGCCGCGGGTGGCGGCGCGGACGAGCCGGCCGCGCTCGTAGGTGAGGTTGACGGCGAGTCCGTCGACCTTCAGCTCGCACAGGAAGTGGTACTCCTGCTCGCCCAGCTCCCTCGCGATGCGCTCGGTCCAGGCGGCCATCTCCTCGTCGTTGAAGGTGTTGTCGAGGGAGAGCATGCGGGAGCGGTGCTCGACCGCCGTGAACTCCGTCTCGTAGGAGCCCGCGACCTTCTGGGTCGGGGAGTCCGGGGTGCGCAGCTCCGGGTACTCCTCCTCCAGCTCCTCCAGGGAACGCAGCAGCCGGTCGAAGTCCGCGTCGCTGACGACGGGGGCGTCCTTCACGTAGTACCGGAAGCGGTGCTCCTCGATCTGCTCAGCGAGCTGCACGTGCTTCTCGCGCGCCTCGGCGGGCACGCTCGTCGTCTCCGCCTGCTTGTCGCCGGCCACCGTGTCGTCCTCCCGTTACTCTGGGTTGTCCGCGAGGGATCTCGCCGCCCGGACGCAGTGGGCGAGGGCCCGGCGGGCGTACTCGGGGGACGCGCCCGCGAGTCCGCACGACGGAGTGAGGGTCACCGCCTCCGCGAGAAGCCCCGGATGCAGCCCCAGCCTGCGCCACAGCGTCCTGACACCCATGACGCTACCGGCAGGGTCTGACAATGCGGTGTCCGTGCCCGGGACGACACCGGCGAACAGCCGGGTACCGCCCTCGACGGCCTCGCCGATCGCCTCGTCGTCACGCTCGGTGAGGAGCGAGAAGTCGAAGGAGACGCCCGCGACGCCCGCGCGGCGCAGCAGGGCGAACGGCACGTCCGGAGCGCAGGAGTGGACCACGACGTCGCCGCCGTCGTGCACGGCGGCGGTGTCGCGCAGCGCGCCCTCGACGACCTGGCGGTCGACGGCCCGGTGGGTGCGGTAGCCGCTCGCGCTGCGCACCTGGCCGCGCAGGACGGCGGTGAGGGACGGCTCGTCGAGCTGGAGCACGAGTCGGGCGCCGGGCACGCGGCGCCGCACCTCGGACAGGTGCAGGCGCAGGCCCTCGGCGAGCGAGGCGGCCAGGTCGCGGCAGGCGCCGGCGTCGGAGAGGACCGCCTCACCGTTACGGAGTTCCAGGGCGGCGGCGAGCGTCCAGGGGCCGACGGCCTGCACCTTCAGCGGTCCCTCGTAGCCCTGCGTGAACTCCTCCAGGGCGTCGAGGTCCTCCCCCAGCCAGGACCGGGCCCGTTTGGTGTCCCGGCCGGGCCGGTCGCCGAGCCGCCAGCCGCTGGGCTCCACGCGCGCGTACAGCTCGACGAGCATGCCGGCGGTGCGGCCGATCATGTCGGCGCCCGGACCGCGGGCGGGCAGTTCGGCGAGGAAGGGGAAGTCCTCGAAGGCGCCGGTGCTGGTCTTCGCGGCCTCGCGGGCGTCCTGGCCCGGCAGGGAGCCGATGCCGGTGGCGGGGCCGAAGCGGGAGTCGTCGTTCACAGGGGGAAGGGTACGCAGGGTGGCCGGCGATGGGTTCCGCCCCCGCCCCGCCACCCTGCCCTTCGGAGCCTCACCGGCCCGGGCGCACCGTCAGGTCGTTGACCTCCGCGTCCCTGGGCAGGTCCAGGGCCATGAGGACGGTGGTGGCCACGGACTCGGGGTCGATCCACCGCGCGGGGTCGTAGTCCTTGCCCTCCTGCTGGTGGACCTTGGCCTGCATGGGGCTGGCGGTACGGCCGGGGTAGACGGAGGTGACCCGGACGCCGTTCGCGTGCTCCTCGTGGCGCAGGGAGTCCGCCAGGGCCTTGAGGCCGTGCTTGGAGGCGGCGTACGCGGACCAGCCGGCGTGGGCGTTGAGGCCGGAACCGGAGTTGACGAACACCACGTGGCCCTGGGCCACGCGCAGCTGGGGCAGGAAGAGGCGGGTCAGCTCGGCGGGGGCGACCAGGTTGACGCCCAGCTGGTGGCGCCAGGTCTTCGGGGTGAGGTCGCCGACCGCGCCGAGGTCGACGACGCCCGCGATGTGCAGCAGCGAGTCCACGCGGTCGGGCAGCGTCTGGTGGGAGAACGCCCAGGAGAGCTTCTCCGGGTCCGCCAGGTCGCCGACCAGCGTCCTGGCGCCGGGGTACGCGGCCGCCAGTTCCTTCGCCCGGCCCGCGTCGCGCGCGTGCAGCACGACCTGGTCGCCGCGCTCGTGCAGGCGGCGGGTGACGGCCGCGCCGATGCCGGAGCCCGCTCCGGTGATCACATGTGTAGCCATGCCCGCCATGCTCGCATCACCGGCGCCTCACTCGATGCCCTGGCTCTCCTCCAGGTAGGCGAGCGCGCCGACCGGCTCCTCGGCGAAGAACACCAGCTCGGTCAGGGGGCGGGGCAGGAAGCCCTCGTCCTCCATGCGGCGGAACTGCTCCTTGAGGCCGTCGTAGAAGCCGGCCGTGTTGAGCAGGACGACGGGCTTGTCGGTGTGCCCGTGCTTCTTCAGCTCCAGGATCTCCGTCGCCTCGTCCAGCGTGCCGGTGCCGCCCACCATGATCACCACGGCGTCGGCCTTCTCCAGCAGCAGCCGCTTGCGCTCGGCGAGGTCCCGCGCGATCACCATCTCGTCGGCGCCCGCGCGCGCCTTGGCGGCCAGGAAGTCCACCGAGACCCCCAGCAGCCGTCCCCCGGCCTCCTGCACGCCGTCGGCGACCACCTTCATCAGGCCGACGTCGGAGCCGCCCCAGACGAGGGTGTGACCGCCCTTGCCGAGCAGTTCGGCGAACTCCCGCGCGGGGCGCGTGTAGCGCTCGTCGAGGTCGGCGGCGGAGAGGAAGACGCAGATGTTCATGGCCTCCACCGTACGACTCGCCCCGCGGGGGAAGAACCCGGCCCCCTGGCACGCTGTAGTGACGGAGGCCACTGCCACCAGGAGGACGACCGTGACCAAGGGACTCAAGGGACACCGCATCACCGTCGAACCGAGCGACCGGCACGTGCGCGTGGTGCACGGCGGCCAGGTGCTGGCGGAGAGCGACGCCGCGCTGGTGCTCCACGAGACGGGCTGCCCCGACCGGTACTACATCCCGCCCGAGGACGTACGGCTCGACCTGCTGACGCCGTCCGCCACGACCACCCACTGCCCCTTCAAGGGCGACGCCTCCTACTGGTCGCTGCCCCAGGCTGCGGACCTCGTGTGGGCCTACCCGGACCCGAAGCCGGAGGTGGCCGGGATCAAGGACCACCTGTGCTTCTACGACGCGGAGGTGTCCTGAGCGATGATCTGCCCGCCGTAGGGCAGTCTGCACAGGCATGGAGACGCAGACTCTTTCGCGCGACGGCACGCACATCGCCTATGAGCGCTCCGGTGACGGGCCTGCGGTGGTCCTGGTGAGCGGCGCCATGTCGACCGGCGCCACGATGGCCCCGCTGGCGGCCGGGCTGTCCGGCCGGTGCGACGTCACCGTGTACGACCGCAGGGGCCGCGGGGAGAGCGGCGACACCGGGCCCTACGCGGTGGAACGCGAGGTCGAGGACCTGGCGGCGGTGATCGAGGCGGTGGGCGGCGAGGTGTCGCTGTACGGGATCTCGTCGGGCGGCGCGCTGGTGCTCCGGGCGGCGGCGAGCGGGCTGCCGGTGCGCCGCGTCGCCGTGTACGAGGTGCCGTACGCCATGGACGACGCGGCGGCGCGGGCCGGCGCGGAGTACCGGGAGCGACTGACCGCGGCGCTCGGGCAGGGGCGGCACGGGGACGCGGTGGAGCTGTTCCTGCGGCTCGCGGGCCTCGGCGAGGAGATGATCCGGGGCGCACGCCAGTCGCCCATGTGGGCCGGGATGGAGTCGCTCGCGCCGAGTCTGGCGTACGACGACGCGGTGATGGGCGACAGCCGGGTGCCCCGCGCGGACCTCGCCTCGGTCACCGCTCCCCTGCTGTCCCTGGCGGGCGAGGTGAGCGACGCGTGGTGGCACGAGGCGGCCCGGGCGGTCGCCGAGGCGGCACCCCACGGCACGTACCGCGCTCTGGAGGGTCAGACGCACAGGGTGGAGCCCGGTGTGCTGGCGCCGGTGCTGGCGGAGTTCTTCACGCGGTGAGCCCGGGGGCGGGAGCGCCCCCGCCTCTCAGGCCACGTTCGCCCGCGCGCGCGTGGTCGACGCGATCGTCGCCGAGCCCACCACGCGGGTGCCGTCGTACAGCACGATCGCCTGGCCGGGGGCGACGCCGCGCACCGGCTCGGCGAACGACACCTCCAGGGCGTCGTCGACCAGTTCGGCGCGCACCTCGGTCTCGCCGCCGTGGGCGCGGAGCTGGGCGGTGTAGGTGCCGGGGCCGGTGGGGGCGGCGCCGCACCAGCGGGGCTTGATGGCGCGCAGGGCGTCGACGTCCAGGGCCTGGGCCGGGCCGACGGTGACCGTGTTGTCCACCGGGGAGATGTCCAGGACGTAGCGGGGCTTGCCGTCGGGGGCCGGGGTGCCGATCCTGAGGCCCTTGCGCTGGCCGATGGTGTAGCCGTAGGCGCCGTCGTGGGTGCCGAGCCGGTTGCCCGCCTCGTCGACGATGTCGCCCTCCGCCTTGCCCAGCCGGTTCGCCAGGAAGCCCTGGGTGTCACCGTCGGCGATGAAGCAGATGTCGTGCGAGTCGGGCTTCTTGGCGACCGCCAGGCCCCGGCGCTCGGCCTCCGCGCGGATCTCGTCCTTGGTGGTGACGGTGTCGCCGAGCGGGAACAGCGCGTGGGCGAGCTGGCGGTCGTCGAGGACGCCGAGGACGTAGCTCTGGTCCTTGGCCATGTCGGAGGCGCGGTGCAGCTCGCGGGTGCCGTCCTCGCGCAGGATCACCTTCGCGTAGTGGCCGGTGCACACGGCGTCGAAGCCGAGGGCCAGCGCCTTGTCGAGCAGCGCGGCGAACTTGATCTTCTCGTTGCAGCGCAGGCACGGGTTCGGGGTGCGGCCCGCCTCGTACTCGGCGACGAAGTCCTCGACCACGTCCTCCCGGAAGCGGTCGGCGAGGTCCCACACGTAGAACGGGATGCCGATGACGTCCGCCGCGCGGCGGGCGTCCCGGGAGTCCTCGATGGTGCAGCAGCCGCGGGCGCCGGTGCGGAAGGACTGCGGGTTCGCGGAGAGCGCGAGGTGGACGCCGGTCACGTCGTGCCCCGCCTCGGCCGCGCGGGCCGCGGCGACGGCGGAGTCGACGCCGCCCGACATGGCGGCGAGGACACGGAGGGGACGGGTGCGCTGCGGGGTCTCAGTCATAACCCTTCCAGGGTACGGGGAGCCGGGAACCGGAGCGCGCGAGTATGCGTTGAAGATCGCATGGGGGCGAAGCGCGAATCCAGCAGCTCGTCCGCCGGCGGTCCCGCCGGCGGACCCACCGGTGCGTCCAAGGACGGGGACCGGCGCATCGGCCG
The DNA here is from genome assembly GCF_044142145.1 of Streptomyces sp. BK79. NCBI lineage: Bacteria > Bacillati > Actinomycetota > Actinomycetes > Kitasatosporales > Streptomycetaceae > Streptomyces > Streptomyces sp. BK79. Next base: position 17,587 of record NZ_JBHVOC010000017.1, on the reverse strand, counting down.
GCGGGCACTGCTCGTCGGCGGCACCGCGGCGGCCGTGGGGACCGCGGTGCTGGCGCGCGACGAGCTGGCGCGCCTGTGGTGGCGCACGCCGGGGGTGGAGCGGCCCCGCGAGGAGGGCGCGGTCGACTACGCGGCGGCCCGCTGGGTGGCGGCCTCGGACGAGAACTGGCGCCGTGCCGACCGGCCCGACGACTTCGGCGTCGACATGGTGATCGTCCATGTCACGCAGGGCAGTTTCGCGAGCGCGGTGAAGGCGTTCCAGGACCCGGCGCACAAGGCGGCCACGCACTACATCGTGGGGCAGGACGGCCGCGTCACCCAGATGATCCGCGAGCTGGACGTGGCCTACCACGCGGGCAACCGCGACTACAACGAGCGCAGTGTCGGCATCGAGCACGAGGGGTTCGTGGACCGCCCGCAGGATCTCACCGACGAGATGTACGCCGCCTCCGCGCGGCTGACGGCGGGGATCTGCGCGCGGTACGACATACCCCTGGACCGCGAGCACATCATCGGCCATGTGGAGGTGCCGGGCACCGACCACACCGATCCGGGGCCGCACTGGGACTGGGACCGGTACATGAAGCTGGTGCGGCGGGCGGCGACGAGCGCCCCCTCCCCCGGCGCCTCGAAGAGCGCCTGACCCCCGTCCCGCACGTCGGCTACGTCAGTCCCGCCGCCCGCGCCCGTTCCACCGCCGGGCCGATGGCCTTGGCGAGCGCCTCGACGTCCGCCTCGGTGGAGGAGTGGCCCAGGGAGAAGCGCAGGGTGCCGCGGGCCAGGTCGGGGTCGGTGCCGGTGGCCAGCAGGACGTGGCTGGGCTGGGCGACGCCGGCGGTGCAGGCGGAGCCGGTGGAGCACTCGATGCCCTGGGCGTCGAGCAGGAGGAGGAGGGAATCGCCCTCGCAGCCCGGGAAGGTGAAGTGGGCGTTGGCCGGGAGGCGGCCCTCCGGTGCCGGGTCGCCGCCGAGGATCGCGTCCGGGACGGCCGTACGGACGGCGTCGACCAGGTCGTCGCGCAGGGCGCCGATCTCGCGGGCGAACCACTCGCGCTGCTCCGCGGCGAGGCGCGCGGCGACCGCGAAGGAGGCCACGGCGGGCACGTCGAGGGTGCCGGAGCGGACGTGGCGCTCCTGACCGCCGCCGTGCAGGACGGGCACCGGGGTGTACTCGCGGCCGAGGAGGAGCGCGCCGATGCCGTAGGGGCCGCCGATCTTGTGGCCGGAAACCGTCATCGCGGCGAGCCCGGAGGCGGCGAAGTCGACCGGGAGCTGCCCGATCGCCTGGACCGCGTCGGAGTGCAGCGGTACGTCGAACTCGGCCGCCACGTCGGCGAGTTCACGGACCGGCATGATCGTGCCGACCTCGTTGTTGGCCCACATGACGGTGGCGAGGGCGACGTCGTCGGGGTCGCGGGCGATGGCCTCGCGCAGCGCCTCGGGGTGGACGCGGCCGTGCGGGTCGACGGGCAGGTACTCGACCGTCGCGCCCTCGTGCTCGCCGAGCCAGTGGACGGCGTCGAGGACCGCGTGGTGCTCGACGGGGCTGGCCAGGACCCGGGTGCGGGCCGGGTCGGCGTCGCGGCGGGCCCAGTACAGGCCCTTGACGGCGAGGTTGTCCGCCTCGGTGCCGCCGGAGGTGAGGACCACCTCGCTGGGCCGGGCGCCGAAGGCGTCGGCGAGGGCCTCGCGGGCCTCCTCGACGGCGCGGCGCGCGCGGCGGCCGGACGCGTGGAGGGAGGAGGCGTTGCCGGTGGCGCTCAGGTGCGCGGTGAGCGCCTCGACCGCCTCGGGGAGCATCGGGGTGGTCGCGGCGTGGTCGAGGTAAGCCATGGTGGGGCCGATTCTACGGGGCGGCTCCCGCGGGCCTCGGGTCAAGGCCGGTCTCTTGCGTGCGGCGGCTCACAGACTCCACGACATCGTGTTGTCCGCGGACATGAAGGCCGCCAGGACCAGCAGGTCGGCGACGCCCAGGCCCAGTCCGAGGAGGGCCCGGCCGCGGCGCGCGGTGCCGCGCCACAGGGCGACGCTCGCCAGGACGATGGCGATCGGACCCAGGAAGACGTTGAGGACGAGCAGACCGAGCAGGCCGAGGACGAACGAGGCGACGGCCATGCCGTCGGTGTCCCGGATGCCGGTCCGGCGGGCGGCCGGTGCGGTGAGCTGCATGATGTTCTCCCTGCCGTGCGTCGATGGACCGTGGGGTCGCGCGTCAGTGGGCGGAGGTGCTCCGTCGGCGGCCGTGCCGCTCGCGGACGGCGAAGACGCCTAGCCAGACGGCGATCACGAGGCCGACGGCGGCGGAGAAGGCGAGCGGCGCGTGGGCGACGGTGCCCAGCATCACGCCGAGGAGCAGGAGTGCGGCGACGAGAAACAGCATGGTGCGGATCCCCCAACCTTCGGTGAACGCTTGTAGTTACACTTGTTCACTGACTTCCCAGTCTAGCGCGCCTTACGACTTTTCAATTCGAGAGAACAGTTGTTAACTGCATGGCATGAGTCACACCCCCGGCGTCCGGCAGGCCCAGAAGCTCAAGACCCGGCAGGCGCTCCTGGACGCGGCCCTCGGACTGCTGGAGGAGCAGAGCCTGAGCAGCCTGGGGCTGCGCGAGGTCACCCGCGCCGCGGGGGTCGCGCCGACCGCCTTCTACCGGCACTTCCACTCGACCGCCGACCTGGGCGTGGCGCTGGTCGAGGAGGCGCTGGGCAGCCTGCGTCCGATGATCCGGCCCACGGTGTCACCGGACGAGGACAGCGACGAACGGATCGCCCGTGCCGTGGAGCTGACCGAGCGTCACGTGAGCGCGCACCCGGCGCACGTCCGGTTCGTCGCGCGCGAGCGGCACGGCGGGGTGCAGCCGGTACGGGAGGCCATACGGGAGCAACTGGCCGCCTTCGCCGAGGAGGTGACGGCCGAGCTGACCAAGGACCCCGTGTCGGCGGGCTGGAGCGACGCGGACCTGCGGATGCTCGCGGGCCTCTACGTCGACCAGATGCTGATCACCGCGTCGATGTTCCTGGAGGTCCTGGAGGCGCCGGAGGAGGAGCGCCGGCGCGCCGCCGACACCGCGACCCGCCGGATGCGGCTGATCAGCGTCGGCCGCCGGCACTGGCTGGACTGACACTCACGACTGGACCGACGAGGCACCGGACGCGGTCACGACACGAGAACCGGGACGCCGGAGGCGGACAGGGCCTCGGCGCCCCGGTGGACGGGGGACGCGGGGTACGCGGCTCAGCCGAGCCGGACCCGGGCCAGCTGGCGGGACTGGGCCACCAGCCGGTCGGCGCTGTCCCACACCTCGGCGTCCTCCTCCAGGAAGCCGCCGGCGAGGTTGCGCGTGGTGATGGAGACCCGCAGCGGGCCCGGGGCCGGCCGGCAGCGCACGTGCACGGTCAGTTCGACCGTCGGCACCCAGCCCTTCAGGCCGAGTTCGAAGGCGGTCGGGGGCAGCGCGTCCACCGCGAGGAGCAGGGACAGGGGGTCGGCGTCGCGGCCGTCGGCGAGCCCGAACCAGGCCCGCATCTCGCCCCGGCCCGAGGGCTGCCCGAGCGCCCAGCCGAGGGTGGCGGGGTCCAGCCTGAGCATCAGCCGGTCGGTGATGGCCGAGCTGCCCTCGACGGGGGCGGGTCCGTCCTCAGGGCCGAAGCACTGGTCCGGCGGCGGGATCGCGGGCGGCTTCGCCGACGTGCGGACGTCGTCGGGCAGCGCGTCGAGGTCGCCGTAGGAGGCGAGGACGCGGATGCGCTCCACCTCGTTGCCCTCGTCGTCGTACTGGAAGAGGGACGCCTGGCCGGTGGAGAGGGTGCGGCCCGTGCGCACGGTCTCGGTGCGCACGACCGCCGGGCCCGGGTGGGAGGCGGTGAGGTAGTGCGCCGAGATGGTGAAGGGGTCGGGGTGCGGGAGCGCGTCCCCGAGGGCGCGGCCCAGAACGGCCAGCAGATAACCGCCGTTGACGGCGCTGATGATCGTCCAGCCGGCGGAGAGGTCGATGTCGTAGACGCCCGGGGCGCGCCGGGTGACGGCGGTGTCCCGGTCGAACTCGCTGTCGCCGATGGTGGCCCGCGTGGCCGCTGCGGAGGCTGCTTCTGACATGGCTGCACGCTACAACACAAAACTACTAAGCGGTAGCTTTTCAGGGACGCCTGGACCTCACTCCCCCTCCACCACCGTCGACCGCCGGTTCCAGGCGCGCGGCGCCCGCCAGTGGAACCGCATGGCGAGCAGGCGCAGGACGAAGGCCGTGACCACCGCCAGCCCGCTGGTGAACGGGGTGAGGGCCTCGTACCGGATGCACAGGGCGACCATGGCGGCGCCGACGATCGCCGGGACGGCGTAGAGGTCGCGGTCCCAGCGCAGCAGCGAGGGCACCTCGTTGGCGAGCACGTCGCGCAGGACGCCGCCGCCCACCGCGGTGGCCAGGCCCAGGCAGGCGGAGGCGGTCAGGCCGAGCCCGTAGTCGTACGCCTTGGTCGTGCCGGCGACGCAGAACAGGCCGAGGCCGGCCGCGTCGAAGACGTTCACGCCGGTCTGGAGGCGCTCCACGTGCGGGTGGAGGAAGAAGACCAGCGCGGTGGCGAACAGCGGGGTGACGAAGTACCCCAGGTCCGTGAAGGCCGCGGGTGGTACGGCGCCGATGACCAGGTCCCGGAACAGCCCGCCGCCCAGCGCGGTGACCTCGGCGAGGACGGCGATGCCGAACACGTCGAAGTTCTTGCGTACGGCCAGCAGCGCGCCGGAGATGGCGAAGACGAAGATGCCGACCAGGTCGAGGGTGTGCTGGACGGTGGGGCTGAAGAGTTCCTCGTACACCCTGCCATTCTCACCTGCCGGTGAGCCCCCGCCTTACAAACGAAGGCGAGGGCTCACCGGCGGGACAAGGTCACTTCTCCCCGGCGGGAGACTCCTCGTCCGCGGCGTCGGTGCCGTCGGTGCTCTCGGCATCCTTGCCGCTCTTGGCGCCCTTGGCGTCCTTGGCGCTCTCAGCATCCGCAGCGCTCTTGGCGTCCGTAGCGCTCTTGACGTCCGTAGCGCTCTTGGCGTCCGTAGCGCTCTTGGCGCCTTCGGCGTCCTTGGCGCCCTCGGCCTTCGCGGCGCCCTCGGCGCCCGGCTCGCCCTCGGTGTCCTTGGCCGCGGTCGTCGCCTCGACCTCCGCGGCCACCGCCGCCGAGGTCGCCGCCGACTCCGCGAGGGCGTCCTCGGAGACCAGCTCCGCCGCCTCCTTGGCGGCGGAGAGCAGGACGACGTCCTGCGGGGCCTGGTCCTCGAAGTTCTCCGGGTGGTGGCAGGCCACCTGCTGGCCGACCCGCAGTTCCTTCATCGGCGGCTCGGTGGTCTTGCAGATCTCCGTCGCCTTCCAGCACCGGGTGTGGAAGCGGCACCCGGTCGGCGGGGAGATCGGCGAGGGCACGTCGCCCTTGAGCAGGATGCGCTCGCTCTTGGTCCCGCGCCGCGCCGGGTCGGGGATCGGCACCGCCGACAGCAGGGCCTTGGTGTACGGGTGCATCGGCGCCTTGTACAGCTGGTCGCGGTCGGCCAGCTCCACGATCTTGCCGAGGTACATCACCGCGATCCGGTCCGAGACGTGCCGGACGACGGACAGGTCGTGCGCGATGATCACGTACGTCAGGCCCAGCTCCTGCTGGAGGTCGTCGAGCAGGTTGACGACCTGGGCCTGGATCGACACGTCGAGCGCGGAGACCGGCTCGTCGGCCACGACCAGCTTGGGGTTGAGCGCGAGCGCCCGGGCGATGCCGATGCGCTGACGCTGACCGCCGGAGAACTCGTGCGGGTAGCGGTTGTAGTGCTCGGGGTTGAGCCCGACCACCGACAGCAGCCGCTGCACCTCCTTCTTGACGCCGCCCTCGGGCTCGACGCCCTGGAGCTTGAAGGGGGCGCTGACGATCGTGCCGATGGTGTGGCGCGGGTTCAGCGACGAGTACGGGTCCTGGAAGATCATCTGCACGTCGCGGCGCAGCGGACGCATGCCGCCCACCCCGAGGTGGGTGATGTCCGTGCCCTCGAACTCGACCTTGCCGGCGGTCGGCTCGAGCAGCCGGGTGATCAGCCGGCCCATGGTCGACTTGCCGCAGCCCGACTCGCCCACGACGCCGAGGGTCTCGCCGGAGCGGACCTCGAAGTCGATGCCGTCGACGGCATGCACCGCGCCGACCTGCCGCTGGAACAGTCCCTTCTTGATCGGGAAGTGCTTCTGCAGCCCGGTCACCTTCAGCAGGACCTCGCCGGGTGCGGGGTCCGCCTTGGTGGCCACGGTGCCCTCGCTCTGCGCGGGGATGCTCACTGCCTTGTCGTCGCTCACAGCTTCGGCGCAATCTCTTCGGTCCAGATACGCTCCCGCTGCTCCTGCGACATGTGGCAGGCGGCCCAGTGCTTGCTGCCGACCTCGGACAGCTCGGGGCGGACCGTGCGGGTGACGTCGTCCTTGGGCACGTCGGCGTACGGGCAGCGCGGGTTGAAGGCGCAGCCGGACGGCAGGTTGATCAGGGAGGGCGGGGAGCCCTTGACCGGGATGAGGCGTTCCTGCTGGTCGCGGTCGAGCCGCGGCATCGAGCCGAGCAGGCCCCAGGTGTAGGGGTGCCGGGGCTCGTAGAACACCTTCTCCGCCGGGCCCCGCTCGACGCAGCGGCCGCCGTACATCACCAGGAGGTCGTCGGCCAGTTCGGCGACGACGCCCAGGTCGTGGGTGATGACGATGACCGCGGAGCCGAACTCCTTCTGCAGGTCGCGGATCAGGTCGAGGATCTGCGCCTGGACGGTCACGTCCAGGGCGGTCGTCGGCTCGTCCGCGATGAGCAGCTCGGGGTTGTTGACCAGCGACATGGCGATCATCGCGCGCTGGCGCATACCGCCGGAGAACTCGTGCGGGAAGCTGTCCACGCGCTTGTCCGGCTGCGGGATGCCGACGCGGTCGAGCATCTCCACGGCCCGGCGCTTGGCGGTCTTCTTGTCCACGGGGTGGTGGATGCGGTACGCCTCCACGATCTGCTGCCCGATCGTGTAGTACGGGTGCAGCGCGGACAGCGGGTCCTGGAAGATCATCGACATCTGCCGGCCGCGCAGCTTGCGCACGTGGTCCGGGTCGGCGGACAGCAGCTCGGTGCCGTCCAGCCAGATCTCGCCCGAGAGCCGCGCCTTGCGCTTGCCGTACTGGCCGGCGGTGTGCAGGCCCATGATGCCGAGGCTGGTCACCGACTTGCCGGAGCCGGACTCGCCGACGATGCCGAGGGTCTTGCCCTTCTCCAGCTGGAAGCTGAGCCCGTCGACGGACTTGACCAGGCCGTCGTCGGTCGGGAAGTGCACCTTCAGGTCGCGTACTTCCAGGAAGGCCTTCGGCGCGGGCGAGGTGCCGGTGGGCTCGCCCACGGCAGCTCCGCTCTTGCTCAGTTCGGTCATGTGAGCCTCACTCGGGGGTCGATCACGGCGTACAGGACGTCCACCACGAGGTTGGCGATGAGCACCGCGAGAGAAGTGATCAGGACGACGCCCAGGATGAAGGGCAGGTCCTGGTTCTGGATCGCGTCCAGCACCTTCTGGCCGAGGCCGGGGAGGCTGAACGTGGTCTCGGTCAGGATAGCGCCGCCCATGAGGGCGCCGAGGTCCATGCCGAGCATGGTGAGCAGCGGGGTCAGGGTCGACCGCATGGCGTGCTTGCGGATGACGACCTGCTCCTTGAGGCCCTTGGCGCGCGCGGTGCGGATGTAGTCCTCGCCGAGGATCTCCATCATGGTCGCCCGGGTGATGCGGGCGTACATCGCGGCGTAGAGGAAGGCCAGGGTGACCCAGGGCAGGATCATGCCGCCGAACCAGCCGGAGAGGCTCTCCTCCAGCGGGACGAACTCCGCGTTGATCCAGCCCAGGCTGTGCGAGAACACCGCGAGGCTGAGCAGACCGGTGAAGTAGATGGGGAGGGAGACGCCCGCGAGCGCGACGACCATCGCACCGCGGTCCCACAGGGTGCCCCGCTTGAGGGCGGAGAGCACACCCGCCGCGAGACCGAAGATCAGCCAGAGGACGGCCGCACCGAGCGCGAGAGCCAGGGTCACCGGGAAACGCTCGGTCAGCACCGGCCAGACGGCCTGTTCGCTGCGGAAGGAGTAGCCGAAGCACGGGGCGGAGCACTGGGTGACGTCGCCGCCGCCGGAGTAGGTGCGGCCCGCGAAGATGCCCTTGAAGAACTCCCAGGCCTGGACGAAGATCGGGTCGCCCAGTCCCAGCTTCTGCCGCACCGCCTCGACGGCGGCCGGGTCGGCCTGCTTGCCCACGAAGCTCGTGGCGATGTCGACGCCCGCCCACTTGGGGACGAGGAAGAAGATGCCGAAGACCACCAGGATGATGACCACGAGCATCACTACGGCGGCGAACAGCCGCCTGATGAGGTAAGCGAGCACAGCTTACGGCCCGCCGCGGACCGCGGGCCGCCGGAGGTCTTCCGGCGGCCCGCGCTCACGCCGCGCCGGCCTTCACCTGCCTTTCGTGCCGTACGGCGGGTGTACCGGTTACTTCGCGGAGGACTTCAGGCCGAGGTTGACGAAGTCGTACATACCGCTGTAACCGTCGGTGGTGTACACGTTCGCCAGTCGGCTGGAGCGCCAGTTGATGAACTTCTCGAAGACGAAGGGCAGGTAGTAGCCGCCCTCCATGACCTTGTGGTTGATCTGCTTGGCGATGTCGGCCTTGCCGGCGTCGTCGAGCGTGGTGACGTACTTGTCGAACAGGCCGTCGATCGCCTTGTCCTTGATGAGGGCGTAGTTGTTGTTGCCGCTCTCGAGGATGTAGCTGCTGTCCCACAGGGGCAGACCGTAGCCCTGGACGGACGGGAAGTCCGGGCCCCAGCCCATGATGATGATGCCGTAGCCCTTCTTCTTCACGTTGGCGGGGCTACCGATGATGCCGGCGGTCTGGGAGCCGTCGTACTGGTCGATGTCGACGGTGATGCCGACCTTCTTCAGCGACGCCTGGAGGGACTCGGCGGTGGCCACCTCGACCGGCTTGTTGTTGCGGACCGCGATGGTGGTCTTGAAGCCGTTGGGCTTGCCGCAGGCCTTCAGCTCTTCCTTGGCCTTGGCGATGTTGCCCTTCTTGTTCGCCCCGGCCATCTCGTACGGGTCGTAGCTCTGGCCCTCGGAGCCCGGGACGGCCGGCGGCAGCATGTTGGTGCCGATGTCGCCACCGGCGACCGGGCCGCCGCGCGCGGTCTGGAGCGAGACGTGGTCGGCCCCGTAGAGCACGGCCTTGCGGCAGTGGATGTTGTCGAACGGCTTCACGCTCTGCGGGAACACCGCGTAGCGGATGTAGCCGGAGACCGGGTTGTCCAGGTTGCCCTTGTGCTGCTTCAGGGCGGTGGTGCGGCCCTGCGGGGACAGGCCGGTCTGGGCCAGGTCCAGGTCGTAGTCGCCGGCGATCAGACGCTGGTCCAGCTCGTTGGCGTTGGTGAAGAACTTGATCGAGATCTTGTCCGGGTACGCCTTGCGGACCGGGTCCGACTCCTGCTTCCACTCGGTGTTGCGGACCAGGACGAGGTCCTTGCCCGGGTTGTACGACTGGAACTTGTACGGGCCGGAGGAGAACGGGTGCAGGCCGTACTTGGACTTGGTGTCCTTGTCCTGGCGGACCGGGGACGCCGAGGTGAGGGCCAGCATCTCCTCGAAGTCCGAGTTGGCCTTCGGCAGCTTGAAGATGATGGTCTTGTCGTCGGGCGTCTCGATCGCCTTGAGACCGAGCTTGTCCTTGGACTTGTCCTTGTAGGGGCCCTGGTACTCGCCCTTGGGGTCGAGGACGTCCTTCAGGTACACCGGACCGCCGGAGAGCACGTCCTGCGCCCAGACGCGCTCGATGCCGTACTTCACGTCCTTGGACGTGATCGGCTTGCCGTCCTCCCACGTGATGCCGTCACGCAGGGTGTACGTGTAGGTCTTGCCGTCGTCCGAGACCTTGGCGAGCCCGGTCGCGAGGTCCGGGGTCACGCCGGCGCCGGCCTTGCCCGGCTCGGTGGCGTTCGTGACGAGCTGGCGGGAGTAGTAGCGGGAGAAGTTCCACATGAAGCCGTAGTAGCCGCGCGTGGTGTCCCACGAGTCGGCGTCCTGGGCGCTGGCGAACTTCAGCTCGCCGCCCTTCTTGGCCAGGTCGGCCTGGGCGACCTTGTTGTTCGCGGCGTCGAAGCCGGCCGCGCCGTTCTTCGATCCCCCGCCGTCGCTGTCACCGCCGCCGCCGCACGCCGCCGTGGTCAGCAGCGCGGCGACCACTGCGGCAGCGGCCATGGCCTGCTTGCGCCGCCCTGAGGTGCGTTGGGTAGTCACGATCTCGGATCCTCCGGATTAGATGAGAGACCCCGTGCTGGAGCCACGGGTCGCTTGCCGGTACGGCAGGTCAGCGGGAGCCCTTCGGGTCCAGCGCGTCGCGTACGCCGTCACCGAAGAGGTTGAAGGCAAGAACGGTGATGAAGATCGCCACACCCGGGACCACCATGTACATGGGGTCCGACTGGTAGTAGTCGATCGCGCTCGAGAGCATCTGCCCCCAGGACGACGTGGGCGGCTTGACGCCCACGCCCAGGAAGCTGAGTGCCGCCTCGGTGAGGATGTTGGTGGGGATCATCATCGTCGTGTAGACGATGATCGGCGCCACCAGGTTGGGCAGCAGTTCCTTGAAGAGGATGTAGAGCCGTCCGGCACCCAGGGACCGGGCCGCCTCGACGTACTCGCGTTCACGCATCGAGAGCGTCTGGCCGCGCACCACGCGTCCGATGTAGGGCCAGCCGAAGAAACCGATGACCAGGATCATCACGAACAGGCGCACGCCCGTGCCGCTGAGACCGAGCATCTCGTTCGGCATGACGGAGACCAGCGCGATGATGAAGAGCAGCTGCGGGAAGGCGAGCAGGCCGTCCATGACGCGGCTGATGAGGGCGTCGACCCAGCCGCCGAAGAAGCCGGCCAGGATGCCCAGGACGGTGCCGAGGATCACGGCGACGATCGCGGACAGGAAGCCGACGAGCAGCGAGATCCGGGCCCCGTGGACGATGCGGGCGAAGATGTCGCGGCCGTTGACGGGCTCCACGCCGAGCCAGTGCTCGCCGCTGATGCCGCCCAGAGAACCGGTGGGCGTACCGAAGAGCGGGTCGATCAGGTCCTCGTGGTAGACGTCCGGGTCCTGCCCGACGAGGTTGGTGATCACGGGCGCGAGCAGCGCGACCACGACGAGGAAGAGCACCACAACGCCGCCCGTGAGGGCCAGCTTGTCCCGTTTCAGGCGCTCCCAGGCGATCCGGCCCAGGGAACGCCCCTGTACCGCCTTGGCCTCGGCGCCGGCAACCGCCGCTTCCTCGGCGGCACTCGGGGCCGCTTCCGCGGTCGGCTCGTGCAATGGTGCCGTCATCTGGCAGGGACCCCTCTCAACCGGCGGTAGCCGGCCCGCACTTGCCGCTGTAGCGGCGTGATCAGTCCGTCGTACACAGGGGCGGACTCCCACCCCTTGCTGCGGGAGTCTTCAACGCTTTGGCGATCTATAGCCAGACTTGACGGGGAATGGATGCGTAACCGTGATGCTGTTCGAGGTGTTCCGTTATCCGGACAGTGGGTAACGGGGGCCGGACGCGGACGAGTTGGGGCATCAGGTGCAATACGGGGCCTTACGCCCACATCTACGCGCGAAGATCGGCTCCCACCATCGCCGGAGCGGGCCCCGCGACGATCAGTACCGGCCCGGGGCCGGGGGGTAGCCGTACCCGCCGGCGGGGGCCTGCGCGGGGGCGGACCCGTGCGCCTCGCGGTCGTAGAAGGGGCGGGCGTGGGCACGCAGCCACATGGCGACCGGGTCGTGCGCGTCGGTCATCGCGACCGTCGACACCGGCAGCCCGTCCGGGACCGCGCCGACGGACTGCTGCATCATCGCCCGCACCGCGTCGACGGCCGGCGGAGAGGTGTCGTACACGTCGAGGCCGATGGCGAGATACGGCGCGCCCAGCGCCGGCTGCACCCAGGCGCGGCGCAGCGCGCGGACGGCCGGGGTACGGTGCGCGTTCTGCGCGAGCAGGGCGTAGAACTGGGGGATCTCGATGGCCGGTTCGGACAGGCGCAGCGGCCCGGCGGGCTGGCGGTCCAGGCCGGAGGCGATGCGGCGCAGGTCGGGCCACGGGATACCGACCCCGCCGCCGGGGGCGTGCGGGTTGAGCCAGAGGCCATAGTGGTCCGGGTAGAGGGCGCGGGCCACCTCCAGGCCGTCGACCACCTCGTACGACCGGTTCCAGCCGCTGGCCGACAGCTCCTGGGCGGAGGTGACGCAGGGCGCGTAGCCGAAGCCGTCGACCTCCATGTTCCCGTACTGGGCGTCCGGGGAGCCGGCCTGGCCGTGCCAGAGCAGCATCCAGACCTGGCCGGAAGTGGGGCCGGCGAGCGCACGCAGCAGGGCCTCGTAGGCGTCGTAGCGCCCGGGGGTCACCTGGCGCAGCATGTGCTCGACCTGCCCGGTCGTCGTGCCGCTGGCGCTCACGTGTATCGCCCCTTCGAGAAGTTCCCCGGTTGTGAAAACAGCTTAAGGCTCCGCCGGGCGGGGGGTGCCTACGCGCTCGGGGGTTCGGTGCCCCGCGTCGGCGGGTGCGCCACGTCCTCGTCGGCGTCTACAGGTCCCGGTCGTAGAACGGGCGGACGTTCGCGCGCATCCAGTCGCACACCGGGTCCTGGGCCGCCTCCAGCAGGACCAGGTTGACCGGGGTCTTCAGCGGGGCCTTGGCCAGGGCCCGGCCCAGGGCGTCCAGGGGGAGGGCCCGGGCGTCGCCCTCCCAGTGGGTGAGTTCGACGCCGACGAACATGACCGGGTCGGCGGTCTCGACGGCGGCGAGGCAGCGGCGGGCGGTGCGGACGACGCCGGTCGCGGCGAACTCGGCGGACGCGGCGGCCAGGAAGTCCACCGGGTCGTCCTGCCAGTCCGGCTCGAACAGGCGGACCCGGCCGCCGGACGCGGGCCCGTCCAGCGGGGTGCGGCCGGCCCGGCACAGCTCGGCCACGGCGGGCGGCGGCAGCGGGATGCCGACCACACCCTCGGGGTTCACGGCGATGCCGACCTGCGGGGGCAGGCCGCGGGCGAACTCCACGGCGGGCGCGATGGTGTACGCCATCTCCGCGCCGGCGACCTGGCGGAGCTGCTCCTCGGAACTGAAGACCGGCACGTAGGCCTGGCCGTCGATCTCCAGGGAGGGCAGGTCGAGGGGGCCGCTGTGGGGACCGCCGCCGTTCGGCAGGGGTATCCACAGGAAGCTGCGGCCGAGCACCTCCACGATCCGGCCGCCGGCGCCCGGCACGCCGAGGGAGGCGGACAGCACCTCCTCCAGCTCGTTGCCGGGCCACCCGCCGTGCGGGTGGGGGTGCGCCTGCGCCGGGATGCCGGCGGAGAAGTCCGCCGGGAGGCCCCCTGGGAAGTCCATCTGCCTACCGCCTGCCTGGTACCGCTGCTGTGGCTGAAAAGGCTAACCCGTTCGGCCCCGCGGTCCTACGCTGCGTCACCCCGTGAAGGCGATCCGGCGCAGGGTGTCCGCCGCGGGCCGGTCCAGGAGGATCGCCGAGACGCAGCCGGCGGGCAGGGTGCCCCCGGTCACCGCGCGCAGCAGGCGGGCGTTGGCCGCGCGGTGCCGCGCGAACGCGTACCGCGACACGCCCCGGCCGCGCTCGCGCTGCCCGGCCAGCGCCTCTCCGGCGTCGACGTCCAGCAGCAGCAGGTGCAGGGTGCCCTCCCGGCGGCGGGCCTCGCGGGCCAGCCAGGCGCGCACCCAGGCCTGGGTGCCGCAGTCGTGCACGACGACGCCCTCGCCGGAGCGCAGCGCCTTGCGCAGCCCGGCGTAGTGGGCGAAGCGGACCAGGGGGCGGTAGAGCGCGTACGGCAGGAAGCGCGGCATGCGGCGGTCCCAGCGGTCGCGGGTGTCCTGGGAGTCGATGCGCGGGCCGCGCACGGTCCGCCGCATCAGCGTGGACTTGCCGCTGCCGGGCAGGCCGGTGATCACCACCAGGTCCCGGGGGCCGAAGAGCAGGGCGTGCGGGCTGCGGCCGCCGCGGTCCCGCAGGTCGCGGACGACGGGTGCGGGCACTTCGGCGCACGCCTCCGGGGCCGGGGCGGCGGGCTGCTCGGGCAGCGCGAGACCGGAGGTGGCGGCGTACGCCGTGGTCCTGTTCACCGTGATCGTCCTCCCCTGGGGCGGTTCACGAGTTCCCATCCCCGTCGAGTGTAAAGAGAAGGTAATCCCCAGGTCTCGCGTTTTCGTGCGCTTACTGCCACAGGCCGGTCACAGAAAGCGGTCTGCCCACGGACGGGCGGGGCGTGCAATGATGGCGGCGCCAACTGCATACCGGCCGTTTGAATCCGCGCGGGAGAGTCCCCGGCCGCGCCGGGGCGCCGAAGGAGCAAGTCCCTCCCTTGAATCTCTCAGGCCCCGTTACCGCGCGGGCGAGGCACATCTGAAAAGCGGGCCGCCGCTCGACGGCTGCCCCACCCAAGGTGCAAGTCCTGACCGCCGTGCTCCGGTGGTCGTGGCGAACCTCTCAGGTTTCGATGACAGATGGGGAGGACCGACCTCGCCACGTCCTGTCCTGGGAGACGACCGACCGATGAGCAGTACAGAACTCCGCCGTACCGCGCTCGACGCGACGCATCGCGCGCTCGGCGCGACGATGACCGACTTCGCCGGCTGGGACATGCCGCTGCGCTACGGCTCCGAGCGGGACGAGCACGTCGCGGTGCGCACCCGGGCCGGGCTCTTCGACCTCTCGCACATGGGCGAGATCACGGTCACCGGGCCGCAGGCCGCCGCGCTGCTGGACTTCGCGCTGGTCGGCAACATCGGCGGTGTGAAGCCGGGCCGCGCCCGCTACACCATGATCTGCCGCGAGGACGGCGGCATCCTGGACGACCTGATCGTCTACCGGCTCGGTGACACCGAGTACATGGTGGTCGCCAACGCCTCCAACGCCCAGGTGGTGCTGGACGCGCTGACCGAGCGGGCCGCCGGCTTCGACGCCGAGGTGCGCGACGACCGGGACGCCTACGCGCTGCTCGCCGTGCAGGGCCCCGAGTCCCCGGCCATCCTCGCCTCGCTCACCGACGCCGACCTGGACGGCCTGAAGTACTACGCCGGTCTGCCCGGCACCGTCGCGGGCGTCCCGGCGCTCATCGCGCGCACCGGCTACACCGGCGAGGACGGCTTCGAGCTGTTCGTGCGGCCCGAGCACGCCGTGGAGCTGTGGCAGGCGCTGACCAAGGCGGGCGAGGGCGCCGGGCTGGTCCCGTGCGGCCTGTCCTGCCGGGACACGCTCCGCCTGGAGGCGGGCATGCCGCTGTACGGGCACGAGCTGACGACCGCGCTGACGCCCTTCGACGCCGGGCTCGGCCGGGTGGTGAAGTTCGAGAAGGAGGGCGACTTCGTCGGGCGCGCCGCGCTCACCGAGGCCGCCGCCCGCGCCGAGCAGAACCCGCCGCGCGTCCTGGTCGGCCTGGTCGCCGAGGGCCGCCGGGTCCCGCGCGCCGGGTACCAGGTCGTCACCGGCGGCGAGGTGATCGGCGAGGTCACCTCCGGCGCGCCGTCCCCGACGCTGGGCAGGCCGATCGCCATGGCGTACGTCGACCCCGCGCACGCGGCGCCGGGCACCGAGGGTGTCGGCGTGGACATCCGGGGCAGCCACGAGCCGTACGAGATCGTGGCGCTGCCGTTCTACAAGCGCCAGAAGTAGAGACTGGGCGGACGGCGGGGCCCTCGTCGCCCCGCACCGCGTCCTCGCTGCTCACCAGCGGTTCCAGCGGTCCCTTCATCAGCAGCCCCCCTTCACCAGCACTTCCTCGCGTACAGGAGAATTCAGGCCATGAGCAACCCCCAGCAGCTGCGCTACAGCAAGGAGCACGAGTGGCTGTCGGCCGCCGAGGACGGCGCCTCGACGGTCGGCATCACGGAGCACGCGGCCAACGCGCTCGGTGACGTGGTCTTCGTCCAGCTCCCCGAGGTCGGCGCGTCGGTGTCCGCGGGCGAGACCTGCGGCGAACTGGAGTCCACCAAGTCGGTCTCCGACCTGTACTCCCCCGTCTCCGGTGAGGTCACCGAGGTCAACGAGGACGTCGTCAACGACCCGTCGCTGGTGAACTCCGCGCCCTTCGAGGGCGGCTGGCTGTTCAAGGTGCGCGTCACGGACGAGCCGGCCGACCTGCTCTCCGCCGACGAGTACACCGCCTTCACCGCCGGCTGAGGAGTCACGACCGCATGTCGATTCTGAACACCCCCCTGCACCAGCTCGACCCCGACGTCGCCGCCGCCGTCGACGCCGAGCTGGACCGCCAGCAGTCCACCCTCGAGATGATCGCCTCGGAGAACTTCGCCCCGGTCGCGGTCATGGAGGCCCAGGGCTCGGTCCTCACCAACAAGTACGCCGAGGGCTACCCGGGCCGCCGCTACTACGGCGGCTGCGAGCACGTCGACGTGGTCGAGCAGATCGCGATCGACCGGGTCAAGGCGCTCTTCGGCGCCGAGCACGCCAACGTGCAGCCGCACTCGGGCGCCCAGGCCAACGCGGCCGCGATGTTCGCGCTGCTCAAGCCCGGCGACACGATCATGGGTCTGAACCTCGCCCACGGCGGGCACCTGACCCACGGCATGAAGATCAACTTCTCCGGCAAGCTCTACGACGTCGTCCCGTACCACGTCGGCGACGACGGCCAGGTCGACATGGCCGAGGTGGAGCGCCTCGCCAAGGAGCACAAGCCGAAGCTGATCGTGGCCGGCTGGTCGGCCTACCCCCGTCAGCTGGACTTCGCCGCGTTCCGCAAGGTCGCGGACGAGGTCGGCGCCTACCTCATGGTCGACATGGCGCACTTCGCCGGTCTGGTCGCCGCGGGCCTGCACCCGAACCCTGTCCCGCACGCCCACGTGGTCACCACCACCACCCACAAGACGCTGGGCGGCCCGCGCGGCGGTGTGATCCTCTCCACGGCCGAGCTGGCCAAGAAGATCAACTCCGCCGTCTTCCCCGGTCAGCAGGGTGGCCCGCTGGAGCATGTGGTGGCCGCAAAGGCCGTCGCCTTCAAGGTCGCCGCGAGCGAGGACTTCAAGGAGCGCCAGCGTCGTACGCTGGAAGGCGCCCGCATCCTGGCCGAGCGCCTGGTGAAGGACGACGCGAAGGCGGCGGGCGTGTCGGTCCTGACCGGCGGCACGGACGTCCACCTGGTCCTGGTCGACCTGCGCGACTCCGAGCTGGACGGTCAGCAGGCCGAGGACCGTCTCCACGAGGTCGGCATCACGGTCAACCGCAACGCCGTCCCGAACGACCCGCGTCCGCCGATGGTGACCTCCGGTCTGCGCATCGGTACGCCGGCCCTGGCGACCCGTGGCTTCACCGCCGAGGACTTCGCCGAGGTCGCGGACGTGATCGCCGAGGCGCTGAAGCCGTCCTACGACGCCGAAGCCCTCAAGGCCCGGGTGAGGACCCTGGCCGACAAGCACCCGCTGTACCCGGGTCTGAACAAGTAGACACCGCGCGTGTACGGGGCGGGGGGGGGGGGCCCCCCCCCCCCGGCGCCCCCCCCCCCCCCCCCCCCCCCC